>NZ_JBEXLP010000171.1:0-6059 GCF_040610035.1 Streptomyces sp. NPDC004542 | reverse complement strand
GCGGATGCCGCCTGGCATCTGCACGAGCTGACCGCCGGCCTCGGGGTGAGTGCGTTCGTGTTGTTCTCCTCCGCCGGCGGGCTCGTCCTGGCGGCCGGACAGGCCAACTACGCGGCCGCGAACACCTTCCTCGACGCCCTCGCCGTCCACCGCCACGCCGGCGGCCTGCCCGCCACCTCCCTCGCCTGGGGACTGTGGGCCACCGCGACCGGCATGAATCAGGCCCAGGCGGACGCCGAGACCCGCATGGCCCGCCTGGGCCTCCCGGCCCTGCCCGTCGACGAGGCGCTGGACCTGTTCGACGCCGCGCTGGCCCGGCCCGAGCACCCGGTCCAGATCCCGCTGCGCATCGACACCACCGCGCTGCGGGGGCAGACGTCGGTTCCCGCGCTGTTGCAGGGGCTGGTTCCGCCGGTGCGGCGCAAGGCAGGCGGGGCCGCGCAGGCGGCTTCGCTGCGGGGGCGGCTGTCGGACCTGGACGACGCCGGGCAGACGCGGCTGCTGACGGAAGCGATCCTGACGTATGCCGCCTCGTTGCTGGGGCATGCCGACGTGGACGCGGTGGATCCCGAACGGGACTTCCTGGAGGCGGGTTTCGACTCGCTCAGCGCGATGGAGTTGCGCAACACCCTCAACGCGGCCACCGGGCTGCGGCTGCCGGCGATGGTCGTCTTCGACAACAAGAACCCGGCGGCTCTCGCCCGTTTCGTGCAGGGCGAGTTCCGTGCCGCCGCCGCGGCCGGGACGATCGGCGAGGAGGCCGGCGACGCGGGCCGGGCGGCGGCGGACGGTGACGAGGCGGCGGACACACTGAGCGCCCTGTTCCGCCGGGCCGTTCTCAACGGGCCCATGGCGAAGGCGTTCGACCTGCTGGCCGCGGTCGCCGACACACGCCCCGGCTTCGCGTCGGTGCGCGAACTGGACCAGGCACCGCCGCCGGTGAAGCTGGCCGACGGTCCCGGCACACCACGGCTGGTCTGCGTGAGCACGCCGATGGCCACCGGGGGTGTCTACCAGCAGGCCCGCCTGGCCTCGTACTTCCGCGGCATACGGCAGGTGTCGGCGGTCCCCGTGTCGGGCTTCGGCGCGGCGGAGCTGCTGCCGACGACCCCCCAGGCGGCCATCGAGGCGCTGGCGGCGAGCACCCTGGCGGCGGCGGACGGGCAGCCGTTCGTCATCGTCGGCTACTCCGCGGGCGGTCTGCTCGCCCATGTCACCGCGCAGTACCTGGAGAAGGAGGCGGGGACGTCACCGGCGGCCGTGGTGCTGCTCGACAGCTACCGGGCCGACACCGGCGGCAACGACCTGGACGAGGGCCTGGTGCTGCACATGCTGGACAAGGAGGCGACCCTCGGCCGGTTCGACAGCGACCGGCTCTCCACGATGGGGCGCTACGTGGAACTCGTACCGAGGCTGGTGACCGAACCGCTCCGGGCCCCGGTGCTGTTCATCCAGTGCACCGAGTCGTTCTCGCCGGACAACGCTCCCGCCGACACCGCGGCGCACGGGGAGGACTGGCAGGCCAAGCCGTGGGACGCGTCGCACGCCGTACGGACGGTACGGGCGAACCACTTCAGCATTCTGGAGGGGGCCGCCGAGGACACCGCGCGGATCATCGAGGAGTGGATCCGCACGCTGGGGTGACGGGCCGGACGGAGGCCGGTGCGTGGGTGCCGGGCCGGCGAGCTGCTCGCCGGCCCGGCACCCGCGTCGGGAACGCGGGGCACGCGAGAGCGCCCCTGCCCGGTGGGGGCAGGGGCGCTCCGGTCGTCCTCGCGTCAGCGGGGGTCGCCGTGCTCGACGGAGATCGCCGAGACGGGGCAGGCGAGGACCGCCTGGTCCACCGACGCCCTGTGCTCGGCGCCGGGGGTGTCGTCGGTGACCAGGACGAGGCCGTCCTCGTCGTCCTGGGTGAAGACGGCGGGCAGTGTGAGAACGCACGTGCCCGAGCCGATGCAGCGCTCACGGTCGGCATGGATTCGCACCGGTGGTTCCCTTCTTCGTGGCTCGGTCGTCCAGGGTCGCCGCCACGCGTCACCAGGTGACGGGAAGCGCGTCCAGTCCCTGGATGAGCGTGTACTTCTTGAACGGCAGCTCCTCCGCCGGCACCGCGAGGCGCAGCGTGGGGATCCGGGCGAAGAGGGTGTTGTAGACGATCTCCAGCTCGACCCGGACGAGGCTGGCGCCGGGGCACTGGTGGATGCCGTGACCGAACGCCGAGTGCAGGCCGATCTCGCGGAAGATGTCGAGGGTGTCGGGATTCTCGAAGACGCGCTCGTCGCGGTTGGCGGAGCCGTTGAGGGCGATGATGCCCTCGCCCTCGCGGATGAGGACGCCCTCGATCTCGATGTCCGCCGTGGCGGTGCGGGAGGTCGCGGAGTCGGCGATACTCAGGTAGCGCAGCAGCTCCTCGATGGCGTTCTTGGTCAGCGACGGGTCCTGCTTGATCCGCTCCAGCTGGTCGGGGTGTTCCAGGAGCACGCCGACGCCGAGGACGATCATGTTGGTGAGGGTGTCGAAGCCCCCGGATATGAGCATCCGCGCGAGAGCGACGACCTCACGGTGGGTGAGGGTGCCCTCCTCGCGGTTCTTCGCCACGACCCGGCCGAGCAGGTCGTCGGTCGGCTCGAGTTCCTTCGCCGTCACCAGCCTGTCGAGATAGGCGTCCATCTCCGCCATGGCCGCGCCGATTTCCTCAGGGGTGACGTCGCTGCGGACGGTACGGTCCGCGAAGTCACGGAAATGGGGGACGTCCTCCTTCGGCACACCGAGGAGCTCGCACAGGATGAGCGAGGGCACCGGGATGGCCAGCGCGGTCAGCAGGTCCACCGGGCCGCCCTTCTCCAGCATGGCCGTGATGTGCTCGTCCACGACCTCCTGGATACGCGGGCGCAGCGCCTGGACGCGCTTGACGGTGAGCTCGGGGATGATGGCCCGCCGGTGCTGGGCGTGCTGCGGCAGGTCCATCGCCACGAGCGGCGTCTGCATCGCGGCGAGGGCCTCCGGGGGTACCGGAACCTGCAGCGGATAGCCGGGGTTGACGAAGCTGGAGCTCATCTCCGACTCGGTCAGCACCCGCCGGACGTGCTCCTGCCGGGAAACAACCCAGACCTCTTTTCCGGAAACCGCGAGCCGCACCTTGAACACGGGCTTTTCGGCCCGCAATTCGGCGTATTCGGCAGGCGGCTGGAACGGGCACTTGCGTTCCATCGGAAAAAGCGGAGGCTCGGCCTCGGCATCTGCTCGCGGCGCGCCCTCACTCGTCACGGTCATGATTGGATTTCCTCTCGCTGTGCGAATCCATCTCTGCGCAGTATGTGGTTTCGGACAGTGGCCGGACATCCCCTATCGACCCCTAACCGGTCGCTCACTTGAATATCTCGAGTTCGCTGTCCAGGATGTCGAAGAGCTCGTCGGCGGACGCTGCCGCGAGATCGGCGTCCACGGTGGGCGCGTCGGTCTCGAAGAGCAGTTCGCACAGGTGGGCGGCGAGGTCGGTGGCGGAGGGGTGGTCGAAGATCAGCATGGGCGGCAGGTTGCGGCCGGCCAGGGTGACCATCCGGTTGCGCAGCTCCAGCGCGCTGAGCGAGTCGAACCCGATGTCCAGGAACCCCCGGTCGGGATCGATGGCCTCGAGGTCACTGTGGCCGAGCACCTCGGCGGCCGCTGCGCGCACCAACTCCAGCATGCGGCGGTCGCGTTCGGCGGCGGGCGACCCGGACAGCAGGTCGACGGCCGTCGCGGGCGCCGAGCCCGCGGCTTCGTGGCGGGCGGCCCTGCGGGCCGGGGCGCGCACCAGGCCGCGCAGCAGCGCCGGTGTCCCGCCGTCGCGGACGCGCAGCGCGGCGGTGTCGACGCGCATCGGGACGACGACGGTCTCGCCGGTCGCCATGGCGGCGTCGTACAGGGCGAGTCCCTCCTCGGCGGTGAACGCCGGAAGTCCCTGGCGGCGCATGCGTTCGAGGTCGGCCTCGCTGAGTTCGCGGCTCATGCCGGTGTCGATGCCCCAGGCTCCCCAGGCCAGCGAGGTGGCGGGCAGCCCCGCGGCACGTCGATGGGCGGCGAGGGCGTCGAGGAAGACGTTGGCGGCGGCGTAGCCGGCCTGACCCTGCGCGAGGACGAGACCGCCGGCGGAGGAGTACAGCACGAACATCGACAGGTCGCTGTCCCGGGTGAGCTCGTGCAGGTGCCAGGCAGCGTCGGCCTTGGGGCCGAAGCCTTCGTCGAGCCACTCCTCGGGCCAGGTGGCGACGAGGCCGTTGTGCACGACACCGGCCACGTGGACCACCCCGGTCAGCGGGTGCTCGGCGGGGATGCCGGCCAGCAGTTCCCGCAGCGCCGTGCGGTCCGATACGTCGCAGGCGGCGACGGTGGCCTGTGCGCCGAGGCCGGCCAGCTCGGCGACGAGGGCGTCGGCACCGGGGGCGTCGGGGCCGCGACGGCTGGTCAGCAGCAGGTGGCGGACGCCGTGTCCGGTGACGAGGTGGCGGGCCAGCAGGGCGCCCAGGCCACCGGTGCCGCCGGTGACCAGGACGGTGCCGTCGGGATCCGGCCGCCGGGTCGCCCCCGGCTGCTCCTGCGGTGCGGTGCCCGCGGTGATCCGCGCCAGGCGGGGCACTACGACATCGCCCGCCCGGATCGCCGCCTCGGTCTCTCCCGACGCAGCCACGCCGACCAGTGCCGTGCGGGACTCGGGGGTGCCGTCGACGTCGACGAGGACGAACCGGCCGGGGTGCTCGGCCTGGGCCGCCCGCACCAGGCCCCACACCGGAGCCGTGGCGAGGTCGGCGACCTCGCCCTCGCCGGCGGTGACGGCGCCCTGGGTGACGATCATGAGCCGGGAGTCGGCGAAGCGCTCGTCGGCCAGCCAGTCCTGTACCTGTCGCAGCACGTTCCGGGTGGTGTCGCGGATGGCGTCGAGGAGGTCTCCGCCGGCCGTGGGGCATGCGTACAGCACGGTGTCCGGCACGGTCTCGGCCCCGAGCGTGTCCGCCAGGGACAGCGGGGCCGCGTCGGTCTGCGCAACGGTCAGGGCGGTCCACTCGATGCGGAACAGCGACTGGTCGCCGGCCTGCGCGGACGAACGGAGCTGTTCGGCGGAGACGGGCCGGAAGGCCAAGGACCGTACCGAGGCCACAGGTGCGCCCGTGGTGTCGGCCAGTTCCATGCGGACGTTGCCGGGGGTCTCCCGCAGCAGGGCGACGCGCAGCGCGGTGGCGCCCACCGCGTGGAGGGTGACACCGCCCCAGGAGAACGGCAGCAGGGTCTGCTCGTCCCCGCTGTCCCCGAGGCTCAGCGCGTGCATCGCCGAGTCGAGGAGCGCGGGGTGCAGACCGAAGCGGGCCGCCTCGGGGTGCTCGTCCTCGGGCAGGGCGATCTCGGCGAACACGTCCTCGCCGCGCCGCCAGGCCGCCTTCAGTCCCTGGAACGCCGGGCCGTACGCGTAGCCCTGACGGAACAGCAGGTCGTAGATTCCGGTCACGTCGACGGACGTGGCGCCCGCCGGCGGCCACCGGGTGAGATCGGCCGAGGGCTCGGCGGTCTGCTCAGCGAGGGCGCCCACCCCGTGCAGCGTCCAGGGAGTGCCGGTCTCGGCGCCCGGGTCGCGCGAGTAGATGTGCAGGGTCCGCCGGCCGTCATCGTCCGGGCCGACGGACACCTGGACGTCCAGTCCGCCCCGGTCGGGCAGGATCAGCGGCGCCTGCAGGACCAGTTCCTCGACCGCGCCGTAACCCACCTGTTCGGCAGCCCTGGCCGCCAGTTCCACGAAGCCGGTACCGGGCAGCAGCAGGCTGCCGAGGACGTCGTGGTCGGCGATCCAGCGCTGGGCGTCGAGGGCAAGCCGACCGGTCAGAACGACCCCGTCCGTCTCGGCCAGCCCGACCGCGGCCCGGAGCACGGGGTGTTCCACGCCCTCCTGACCGACTGTGGACAGGCCGGTGTCGAGACCGGCCTGGTCGTCGGCCCAGTAGCGCCGGCGCTGGAAGGCGTAGGTGGGCAGGTCGACGCGGGTGGCGTCACGGCCGGTGAAGAAGCCGTCCCAGTCGACGCCCGCGCCG
>NZ_JBEXLP010000170.1:0-6353 GCF_040610035.1 Streptomyces sp. NPDC004542 | reverse complement strand
CGCAGATCGGTGAGCGGCTGGGTGTCTCCCAGATGCATGTCTCCCGGCTGATCTCCCGCCTGCTGAACCGGCTGCGCGCGGGCATGCTCAGCACCGCCTGACGGACGGGGACGCCGCCACGGCGTTCCCGGACCCCATCGGAATTCGAAAAAGGGCCTGCCCGGTCAGCACCGGGCAGGCCCTTTTTCGAATGGCGCGGAACGGGTCAGTGCTTGAAGGCGTCCTTGGTCTTCTCCTTGGCCTCGCGGGCATCACCCGTGCTCTTCTGGGCCTGCCCCTCGGCGGCCATACGGTCATTTCCGATGGCGCTTCCCAGGGCTTCCTTGGCCTTGCCCTCGGCCTGCTCGGTCTTCGCCTTGGCCTTCTCACCTGCGGTCATGGAAGAACACCTCCGTACAGTTCGTTTTCCGCTGTTTCGGTGAACTACTGGTTCCCCGGCATTACCTTCACAAACAAAGCGTCATTGTGGAATGACGGTGGAATTGCAGGGCAGAAGCGAGTGCAGGAGGTTGATAAACATGGTTCCCTTGCTGCTCGTTCTGCTTCTTGCTCTGATCCTCTTCGGTGCCGGATTCGCCGTCAAGATTCTCTGGTGGGTCGCCGTCGCCGTCCTGGTGCTGTGGCTTCTCGGTTTCGTCATGCGTTCCACCACCGCCGGTGGTGGCCGGGGACGCTGGTACCGATGGTGACCTGACCGCACCAAGCGCCTTCATCGCGGGGCCCGGCCGAATCGACGACGCCGTTGGTTGATTCGGGCCCTCGCGTGACGTCGGCCTTCAAGACCCGGTTGTGGTCTTGAAGGCCGACGTTTTCGTATGGGGTGGGTGCGGATGTCGATGCAGCGGAAGGGATCGGGTGAGATCCCGGCGGAGACGAAGCGGGTGGCGCGGGCCGCGTTCGGGAAGGGGAGTCTGGCGATCCGGGTCCGTGACGAGTTGGGGCCGCTGTTCACCGATGAGGAGTTCGCAGAGCTGTTCCCGGTGCGGGGCAAGCCCGCCTGGTCACCGGGGCGGCTCGTGCCGGTGCCGGTGTTGCAGTTCGTCGAAGGCCTGACCGACCGGCAGGCCGCCGAGGCGGTGCGGGCCAGGATCGACAGGTCGCCGGCAGCGTCCCGCTCCGGGCGCCGCCGGCGGCCGCGGGCGTCCCGGCAGGGCCTGGCCGGGACGCCCGTCCGCTCACAGGAAGCGCCGGATCGGCGTGACGGCGGCTTCCTTGGCCCGCTGGAGCACCGCCCGCCGCTTCCACCGGGCGAGGTCGATGGCCACGCTGTGCTCCAGGTCCGCCTCGTAGTCACGGTCGAGCTCGGCGGTGAACTCCTCGTCCAGGACGGCGAGCATGACCTCCTCGTCGTGGTCCATGGACCGGCGGTTGAAGTTGGTGGACCCGATGAGGGCGGCGACCGAGTCGACCGTGATGACCTTGGCGTGCATCATCGTCGGCTGGTACTGCCGGATGTGCACCCCCGCCTCCAGCAGGCGTGTGTAGTGGTGCTGGCCGGCGAGCTGGCAGGCGCGCTGGTCGGTGTGCGGGCCGGGAAGCAGGATCTCCACGCGCACGCCGCGCCGGGCGGTCCGGCACAGCAGGTCGACGAAGTAGGTGTCGGGGGCGAAGTAGGCGGTGGCGAGGCGGAAGCGTTCCTCGGCGGAGGTGAGCATGACCCGGATGAGGGTCTGCATGTCCTGCCAGCCGATGCTCGCGGAGCCGCGCACCACCTGGACGACCGACGAGCCGGCCTGGCGGTGCCCGGTGAAGCGGTCGCGGTCGTCGAAGAGCTCGTCGTGGCACTCGGCCCAGTTCTGCGCGAACGCGGCGGCGACGCCGTCCACGGCCGGGCCGCGCACCTGCACGTGGGTGTCCCGCCACTCGCCCGGGCCGCGGGCGTCGCCGCACCATTCCGCCGCTATGCCCACGCCACCGGTGAACGCGGTGTCTTCGTCGATGACGAGGGCCTTGCGGTGGCAGCGGTGGTTCTGCTTGAACGGCGACAGCCAGACGGGCTTGCGGAACCAAGCCACCTGCACACCGGCATCGTCCATGAGGTCCAGCAGGTCCCGCTCGATCTCCTTGGCGCCGAACCCGTCGAGCAGCAGCCGTACCCGCACCCCCGCACGGGCGCGGTCGGCGAGCGCGCCCGCGAAATCGCGGGCGATCTGCCCCCGCCAGTAGACGAACGTCATCATGTCGATCGTGTGCCGGGCCGACCGGATCGCGCCGAGCATCGCGGGGAAGATCTCGTCGCCGTTGCGCAGCCGGACGAGCTCGTTGCCCTCGGTGGCGGCCACGCCGATCAGCCGCTCCAGACGGCGGCGCAGGCGCTGCTTGCGGGCCTCCGCGTCAGGTTCGGTACCACGGGCAACGGGTGCCGGTACGCCGTCGAGGATCACGCGAATCTCCCGTAGGGACAAGAGGACGAAGCGGTGCGGCCCGTCGGACGAGCCCAGAGACCAGATGCCCGGCAGCCACCGCCTCACTCCCGCGCATCGGCCCGGACGCCCTGTCTGTTCGCCGCCCGAGCGGGCATACGGCGGTGTGCCGGGGGAGGACAGCCTCCGGCACCCGCCGTCGCCGAACGCTGAACCAGAGGGGTGTCCATGTCGACTGCCGTGCCGGAAAGACCCGCAGAGCTGCCCGGCGAACGAGACGGCGCCGGAGCCGGAACCGCCGGGCGCGGCCCCGGCACGATGCCGCGCGGCCTCGGCTGGTCCGCCCGCTGGATCGCGGCGCTGACGGTCTGTCAGGCGACCCTCATGGTGGGCATCGGGCTGCTCATCACCGGCCCCGCCCGTACCCTGTGGCCGCTGACGGCCGAGGACAGGGTGAACGAGGCGTTCGTACGCATGCGCACCGGCACCCTGACTACGCTGTCCTCGATCGCGTCGGAGGCCGGCAACACCGGGACGGTGATCGGCGTCACCCTGGCGAGCTGCCTGGGGCTGATCCTGATACCCCGGCTGCCGATGTGGCGGCAGGCCGTCTTCCTCGCCGTCGCCGTGTCCCTGCAGTCGCTGGTCTTCCTGGTCATCACCTTCGCGGTCGACCGTCACCGCCCCGAGGTGCACCGCCTCGACGGCTCCCTGCCGACGTCCAGCTACACCTCCGGTCACACCGGCGCGGCCACCGCGATCTACGGCGGCCTGGCGGTGCTGGCGCTGTCCCGGCTGCGCGGACCGTGGCGGACCGTCGTGGCCTGTCTGCTCTGCGTCATCCCCCTCATGGTGGGCGTCGCCCGCCTCTACCGGGGCATGCACCATCCCACCGACGTCATGGGCGGCCTCGTCAACGGATGCCTGTCGCTGCTGATCGCGGGGCGCGCACTGCTCGCCGACGCGGCGGTGACCGCTCCGCCGGCCTCCGCCCCCGCCCCCGCACCCGGCCGACCGCACAAGGTCCCCGGCCGCACCGCCGTGATCTTCAACCCCACGGTCACCGACCCGGCCGGCCGCGACGCCCTGCGCCGGGTCCTGGAACACCACGGCCACCTCGCACCGGCGTTCATCGAGACGACCGCCGAGGACCCGGGCGGCGGCCAGACGGCCGAAGCCGTCCGCGACGGCGCGACACTCGTGGTCGTCTGCGGCGGCGACGGCACGCTCCGCGCCGCCGCCGACGCCCTGGCGGGCAGTGACGTACCGCTCGCCCTGGTGCCCTGCGGAACCGGCAACCTCCTGGCCCGCAACCTCGGCCTGCCGACGGCACCGGCCGACGCCCTCGACGCCGCGCTGCGCGGCACGCCCCACCGCGTCGACCTCGGCCGTATCGAGGGCGACGGTCTGGCCGCCACCCACTTCGCCGCCATGTCCGGCGCCGGCCTCGACGCCGCGACCATGCGGCGGGCCAACGCCAACGACCGCGCCAAGGCCGTCCTCGGCTGGCCCACCTACGTCCTCGCCGTCCTCCGCGAGCTCCGCACCCCCCGCACCGGGGTGAGCGTCCGGCTCGACGGCGCGCCCGCCCTGCGCCGGACGGCCCGCATGGTGCTGGTCGGCAACATCGGCACCGTGCAGGGCGGCGTGACCCTGCTGCCCGGCGCCCGGCCCGACGACGGACGGCTGGACCTGCTCATCCTGGACCCACGCGGTATCGGCGGCTGGCTGGCCGCCCTGCGGACGCTGCTGCGCCGCGGCGCGGCCCCGTCACCGTCGCCGGCCGTGCCCGCCCCCCGCGCCCCGGAAGCCGGCGACGGCGGCCAAGGCGACGACGGCGCCGAGGGCGGCGCACCCGTGGAGTTCTTCACCTTCCGGCGGGCGGAGTTCACCTTCGACACCCCGCAGCCACGCGAGCTGGACGGCGACCCGGTGACCACCGGCCGGCGCCTGACCGCGGAGGTCAGGCCCGGGGCGCTGACCGTGCTCCTTCCGGCACGGGAGAAGTGAATGGGTACCGCCACGAAGGTCCCCGAGACACGGGACATGAGCGGAGAGGAACTCTCCGGCGACGAGGCATGGGCGGCACTGCGCCGCTACGGCGGCTGGTCCCTGCTGCGGGACGCCTTCGTCCGCTTCCGGTACGCCGACGGCTTCAGCCACTCCCGGGCCCTCGCCCTGCAGACCGTCCTCGCGGTCATCCCGCTGGCCATCGCCTTCGTCGGCCTGTCGACCACCCTGCACACCGAGAACGTGGGCAGACTGGCCGAACTGACCATCCACCGGATCGCCCAGGGGCCCAGCGCCGACGTCGTCGACGACGCCCTCGACCGCAGCCGGCGCAAGGCCGGTGACGGCGCCGCCGTCGCCCTCTGGTTCGGCGCCGCCTTCTCCCTGGTCAACGTGACCACCGCCATGTGCCAGATCGAGCGGGGCGCCAACCGGATCTACGGCAACGAACGCGACCGCCCCTTCCACCTCAAGTACCTGCGCGGCCTGCTGATGTCGGTCAGCGCGGGCCTCCCGCTCGGCCTCGGGTTCGTCGTCATGGTGGCCGGCGACGACCTCGCCTCGGCGGCGGTGACCGTCTACCACCTCGACAGCAGCGCCCGGACCGCCTGGGACATCCTGCGCTGGCCCTTCGGGCTGCTGCTCGCGCTCCTCTCCGCGAGCGTCGTCTTCCGCCGCTCGCCCCGCCGCGACCAGCCGGGCTACACCTGGCTGGCCTTCGGCGCGGCCGTCTACCTGGTGCTGTGGATGACGCTGACCTGGCTGCTCAGCCTCTACCTCGACCTCAGCGGCTCGTTCGACACCGTCTACGGCCCGCTGAGCGCCTTCATGTCCCTGCTGCTGTGGGCCTACCTGACCTCCGTCGCCCTCTTCCTCGGGCTGGCCTTCGCCGCGCAGCTGGAAGCGGCACGCGGCCGCCGGCCCGGCCCGGTCCAACCCGATCCCGGAGTCTGAATGCGCCACCTGACCGCCCTGCGGAACCTTCGTGACCGTCGTGAACGCCGTGAGCGCCGCCGGCAGGCCGACCGCAGGTACGGCGCGCGGCTGCTGGGCGCCGCCGGCGTCGCCGCCGTGGCCGCGGTCGCCTTCGGGCTGCTCCTGACCCTGGTCGAGGGCCAGTGGCGGCCCCTGGCGCGCCTGGACGCCTCCGCCGCGCGGGACCTGCACCGGTACGCCCTGGGCCACCGGGAGTGGACGGCCGCGCTGCACCTGCTGTCCGACCGGATCTGGGACCCCGTGACGCTGCGCGCGGCCGTCGCGGTGCTGACCGGGTGGCTCCTGTACCGCCGGGCCTGGCGGCTGGCGGCCTGGGCGGCGGTGACCGCCGTGGCCGGGGGGCTGATCGGGCTGCTGGCCAAGACCGTGGTGGAGCGGGCCCGGCCCGCGCTGAACGACCCGGTGGCGCACGCCCCGGGCTACTCCTTCCCGTCCGGCCACGCGATGACGGCGACCACGTCCTTCGCCGTCCTCATGCTGGTCCTGGCGCCCCTCCTGCCACGGGCCTGGCGGATCGCCTGCTGGTGCGTCGCCGTGTTCTCCGTACTCGGGGTCGGCTTCACCAGGGTCGCCCTCGGCGTGCACTGGTTCAGCGACGTCCTGGGCGGCTGGCTCCTGGGCCTGGCCGTCGTCGCCCTCACCACCTGGGCCTTCGAGGCATGGCGCGCCGACGCCGGGCGGCGCCGCACCCCGGTGAGCCGGGGACTGGAGCCCGAGCTCACCGAGGCCACCCCCGAACCCGGTCCAAGAGTCCGCTGACAATCGCTCGCACCGACGTGCATCCGTTCGGGGCCGTCCCCCGGAAGTGCAGGTATGTACGCAGCGAGTCGGGGTAAGCGGCTGTTCACCGGTCAGGGTGAACCGACCGGATCGAGCTCGATCGACGGGGAGGGGCGGATGAGGGTGACGACGGCCGTGGGGACTGCTGGGCAGGTGGTGGGCGTGCCGGAGATCGCGGATCCTTCCCGGGTGGCGCCGAAGGAC
>NZ_JBEXLP010000169.1:0-6508 GCF_040610035.1 Streptomyces sp. NPDC004542 | reverse complement strand
CAGGCACCTCACGCTCCCTGAACGCATACATCGGCCTCCTGCGCACCCACGGCGTACAACTCCCCAGCAGTCACGGACTGCCCGACAAGGTCGTGCCCCACCTCCAGCTCAGCATCCACACCCGTGCCGTGGGTGATAGCACCAGGAAGAGGAAGGCTCCTGCTGACACCGGCGCTCCGCTGTCCAAGCGGAAACGCGCTGCTGAGCGGCCGGGGACAAGCGCGCGGCCTTCGGGCGCCGGGTCCGTGCCGCACTCGTTCACCGGTGAGCATGTGCTCGTGTCTCCTCACCGGGTACCCGGCGGGACAGTGTTCACGAGCAGGTCGGAGGCGACCAGGATCGCGACCACGACGGCCCCCCGGGAGGAGGACACGTCCCGGCCCGCGGCAGGCCGTCGAACGGCCACAGCCTCCGGCGGCACCGACCACAGGGCGGCCGAGCCGGTACCGGACACCATCACGGCACCCACCACCGGCCAGACCGGCGACCTCCGGCCCGGACTCGCGACAGCCTTGGGGGCAGGGCGGCTGGACCCGGATGAGGATCTGTACCGCACGGTGGATTCCCTGCTTCGCCAGAGGGGTGTCGAGGCGGATCGTGACACGGTCGAGGAGTCGCGTCGGCGTCTGGTGGCAGGCGGCTGGGTCTTCCCCCACATGACGACGCGCCAGCTGGCGGAACAGATCGCGGTGGATGTGACCTCGGGATCCAGGGTGGATCCGGCGCGGCTTCGTGGCGGCATGCGGCAAAGCCCGGGAGACGGGCAGCAGGGGCACAGCGGTGAGTGGCAGGAGGCGCCGGGTCAGGGGGTGCCGGGGCAGGAGCCCGGGATGGCGGAGACGTCCGCTGCGGGGGCGTCGGAGACTCGGCTGTCCGCACCGTACGGGGAACCGGGCGGCCCGCGGTACGAGGACCCGACCGCGGCCGGCGCCCTGCCGGACGGCTTCTGGGACGGGTTCAACGCGCCACCGGTCACGGGCCCTGTGAGCAGGGCTGGTTCGGGGGCGCCGGCCGGCCCGGTGGGTGGTCTGTTCGCCGGGCCGGGTGTCGATGGCTTCGGTGCTGATCCGTCGGTGATGGACTGGGCTTGGGATCCGGGTGCGGGCGGGCATGAGTGGTTCGGTTCACAGCCCGCTGCGCTTCCACAGGAGTTCGAGGCGGGGATTGCGCCGCAGTCCGCCGCGGCCGGGGACAACCCTGGGGCCGGGGGCGTGGGAACAGGTGATCTGTTCGGGTCGCCTCATGCCGGTCGCGGTGAGGTCTCCGGGGCGGGCCACGGCGAGGACGACTGGGAGGGGGACCTGTTCGGTTCCGATGACGAGGATGATGGTAATGAGGGTGCGGTAAGGCTGCGTCGGGTGGATCCGGCTGCCGCTGGTGCCTTTGTGCGGGGGCTGGTTCTTCCCACTTTTGAGGTGCCGCCGCCTCCTGCCGTGGTGTGGCGGGGTCCGAGAACCGGGCGGGAAGACAGGGCCGCCGTTGCGGACGTACCGCCTCCGGTGCTGGTGGAACGGGTGCTGCCGCAGGATCCACAGTCGGGACAGTGGGGACGGGTATGGCCAGGTGAGGACTACTTCCGCCCGTACCGGTGGGGGCGTGCCGCGCAGGAGATCGTGCCTCGTGATGAGGTGCAGAACCTGCTCGCGGTGCTGACCGGCCCGCAGGCGTCCGGGGCTTGGACGGATGAGTCGGTGGCCGATGCGCTGGCAGAGGCCGGGCTCTCCCTGGAGAAGGACCGTTACCCGCATCTGCGTCACTTGTATATCGCCGCGGTGGTTCAGGAGACGGTGGACTGGCTTCAGCAGCACGGCCCGGATACCGCGGCTGAGGCGTGGTGGCTGTCTCGTGTGCGGGACCTGTTCGTGCAGCAGGGCACGGGTGTGACAGCGGAGCCCGGGCCGGTCTCACTGCTCGGGCAGGAGTACCCGGTGGACCTGCACGGCTGGCTGCAGAGCGTGACGGCGGGGCGGACAGCGCTCACTCCCCAGACCCTCCAGGCCCTGGAGCGCACCGGTTACACCACGCAGGGCTCCGAACGGCTGAGGGCGGCCGAGGAAGCCCAAGACGACAAGGCGGGCAAGAGCGGGCTGACGGTCGGTGAGGTCGTTGATCACCTGCGGCGGTTCTACCAGCACAACCGTCACGCCAAGGCGGATCGGCTTCCTGGCTCTGACTGGACGGTTTCGGCCGGTGGCAGGGACATCTACCTGGGACGCTGGCTGGGCGCCATCAGTCGGGGCAGGGTGGCGGTAGCGCCTCCCACGTTCGCACGTCTGCGGGAGGCGGGCCTGCCGGAAGCCGACGAGATCCTCTTCCTGCCTCCCACACCCGCCCGGCGCAGGGCCGTTGATCTGTTCCATGCCGCCCGCGCCCTGCGCCACCACTACGAAAACAACCCCAGCGCCCAAGAACAACTTCCCTCTGACAGGGCGTTGTTGCAGGGTGCTGGTGCCCCGGACGTCCATGGTGCGTGGTTCCGTAGTGTGTACAACGGGCATACGCGTGTCTCGGTGGAGGGCGTGGAGGCCCTGATCGCCGCCGGCCTGCCCACCACCGGCGACCAGCCCTCCGCCATCCGGCGGACAGTGTCCGCGCAAGCCCTCCAAGCCCTGCGCGACCACTACGCCCACCAGGGCCAGCAACCTGACGCACCCGTCCAGGACCCACCCGCCGACACCGAGTTCATCGACGCCTCAGGCACCTCACGCTCCCTGAACGCATACATCGGCCACCTGCGCACCCACGGCGTACAACTCCCTAAGGGGCACGGGCTGCCCGACAAGGTCGTGACCCACCTCCAGCTCGGCGCCTACACCCGGCGCAAGGCCATTGATCCGTTCCATGCCGCACGTGCCCTGCGCCACTACTACGACAACAACCCCAGCGCCCAAGAAGAACTCCCCCGTGACAGGGCGTTGTTGCAGGGTGCTGGTGCCCCGGACGTCCCCGGTGCATGGTTCCGCAGTGTGTACAACGGGGCTACGGGTGTCTCGGTGGAGGGCGTGGAGGCCCTGATCGCCGCCGGCCTGCCCACCACCGGCGACCAGCCCTCCGCCATCCGACGGACGGTGTCCGCGCAAGCCCTCCAAGCCCTGCGCAACCACTACGCCCACCAGGGCCAGCAACCTGACGCACCCATCCAGGACCCACCCGCCGACACCGAATTCATCGACGCCTCAGGCACCACACGCTCCCTGACCCAATACATCGGCCACCTGCGCACCCACGGCGTACAACTCCCCAACGGTCACCGGCTGCCCGACGAAGTCGTCACCCACCTCCAGCTCGGCGCCTACACCCGGCGCAAGGCCATTGATCCGTTCCATGCCGCACGTGCCCTGCGCCACTACTACGACAACAACCCCAGCGCCCAGGAAGAACTGCCTCCTGACAGGGCGTTGTTGCAGGGTGCTGGTGCCCCGGACGTCCCCGGTGCATGGTTCCGCAGTGTGTACAACGGGAATACAGGTGTCTCGGTGGAGGGCGTGGAGGCCCTGATCGCCGCCGGCCTGCCCACCACCGCCGGCAACCAGCCCTCCGCCATCCGACGGACGGTGTCCGCGCAAGCCCTCCAAGCCCTGCGCGACCACTACACCCCCCAGGGCCAGGAACCCGACGTACCCGTCCAGGACCCACCCGCCGACACCGAGTTCATCGACGCCTCAGGCACCTCACGCTCCCTGAACGCATACATCGGCCTCCTGCGCGCCCACGGCGTACAACTCCCCGACGGTCACGGGCTGCCCGACCGGGTCGTGACCCACCTCCAGCTCAGCACCCCCACCCCAATCCGGCGGGCGGGCGTCGATCCGTTCCATGCCGCCCGCGCCCTGAGCGACTATTACCGCAACAACCCCGGCTCCCAAGGAGAACTTCCCTCTGATAGCACGCTGTTGAAGGGTGCTGGTGCACCGACCGTGAACGGCAGGTGGTTCCGCAATGTGTACAACGGGCATACGCGTGTCTCGGTGGAGGGCGTGGAGGCCCTGATCGCCGCCGGCCTGCCCACCACCGGCGACCAGCCCTCCGCCATCCGGCGGACGGTGTCCGCGCAAGCCCTGCAAGCCCTGCGCAACCACTACATCCATCAGGGCCAGGAACCCGACGTACCCGTCCATGACCCACCCGCCGACACCGAGTTCATCGACGCCTCAGGCACCTCACGCTCCCTGAACGCATACATCGGCCTCCTGCGCACCCACGGCGTACAACTCCCCGACGGTCACGGGCTGCCCGACGAAGTCGTCACCCACCTCCAGCTCAGCACCCCCACCCGCACCCGGCGCCCGGGCATCGATCCGTTCCATGCCGCCCGCGCCCTGGGCCACTACTACGACAAAAACCCCAGAGCCCAAGGGCATTTCCCGTCTCATGAAGCGCTGTTGAAGGGAGCTGGTGCTCCGGACGTCCCTGGCATCTGGTTCCGCAATGTGTACAACGGGAATACGGGTGTCTCGGTGGAGGGCGCGGAGGCCCTGATCGCCGCCGGCCTGCCCACCACCGCCGGCAACCAGCCCTCCGCCATCCGGCGGACGGTGTCCGCGCAAGCCCTGCAAGCCCTGCGCGACCACTACGCCCACCAGGGCCAGGAACCCGACGTACCCGTCCATGACCCACCCGCCGACACCGAGTTCATCGACGCCTCAGGCACCTCACGCTCCCTGACCCAATACATCGGCCTCCTGCGCACCCACGGCGTACAACTCCCCAAGGGGCACGGGCTGCCCGACCGGGTCGTCACCCACCTCCAGCTCAGCACCCCCACCCGTGCCGTGGGTGGTAGCACCAGGAAGAGGAAGGCTCCTGCTGACTCCGACGCTCCTGCGGCCAAGCGGAAGCGCGCTGCCGGGCGGCAGGGGGCAAGTGCGCGGCCTGCGGACCCGGTCGTCGCGGGGCTGCCTGGGACATCCTCACCCTCGGGTGGATCGTTCCCCACCGAGGGCCTCAACGCCCCACCACGGCTCGCCTCCGAGGCCGGGAACGGCGGCCGCTCCGCGGCAGGGGATGGATCCGCGTCCGGAAGCATGCCGTATGAACCCGGTGCCCCCCTGGCCGGTCCGAGCGACCAGGTGCTGGATTCCCCGGGTGTTGGTGTGGGTTCGTGGGGGCTCTTCGACGCCAACCTGCCGGACGCCGGTTCCACTGCGGTCCCGCCTCCGGGACCGGAACCTGCGGCAGTCTCCGGGGCGGGGCGGTTGGATCCGGATGAGGATCTGTACCTCACGGTGGATTCCCTGCTGCGCGGGATGGGCGTCGAGGCGGATCGTGACACGGTCGAGGAGTCGCGTCGGCGTCTGGTGTCAGGTGGATGGGTCTTCCCCCACATGACGAGGCGCCAGCTGGCGGAACAGATCGCGGTGGATGTGGCCTCGGGATCCAGGGTGGATCCGGCACGGGTTCGTGGCGGCATGTGGCGGAGCCCGGGTGAGGGGCAGCAGGGACACAGCGGTGGGTGGCAGGAGGCGCCGAGGCAGGAGGTGCCGGGGCAGGAGTCCGGGGTGGCGGAGAGGTCTGCTGCGGGGGCGTCGCAGGCTTGGTTGTCCGCACCGTATGGGGAACCGAGTGGATCATGGCACGAGGATCCGGCCGGGGCTGGTGCCCTGTCGGGCGGCTCCTGGAACGGGTTCACTGCGCCACTGGTCACGGATCCTGCGAGCAGAGCTGGTCTGGGGGCACCGGCCGGGTCAGTGGGTGGTCTGTTCGCTGGGCTGGGTGCTGATCCCGTCGGGGCTGATCCGTCGGCGATGGACTGGGCCTGGGATCCGGGTACGGGCGGGCATGAGAGGTTCGGTTCGCAGCCCGCTGCGCTTCCACAGGAGTTCGAGGCGGGGATTGCGCCGCAGTCTGCCGCAGCGGGGGACAACCCTGGGACCGGAGGTGTGGGAACAGGTGATCTGTTCGGGTCGCCTCATGCCGGTGGTGGTGAGGTCTCGGGGGTGGGGAACGATGAGGACGACTGGGAGGGGGATCTGTTCGGTTCCGATGGTGAAGAGGATGGTGATGGTGAAGAGAATGGTGATGGTGATGAGGGTGCGGTAAGACTGCGTCGGGTGGATCCGGCTGCCGCTGGTGTCTTTGTGCGGGGCCTGGTTCTTCCCACCTTTGAGGTGCCACCGCCTCCTGCCGTGGTGTGGCGGGGTCCGAGGACCGGCCAGGAGGACAGGGCCGCCGTTGAGGACGTGCCGCCTCCGGTGTTGGTGGAACGGGTGCTGCCGCAGGATCCGCAGTCGGGACAGTGGGGACGGGTATGGCCGGGTGAGGACTACTTCCGTCCGAACGGGTGGGGGTGGCGGCGTGCTGCGCAGACGGAGATCGTGCCTGCTGATGAGGTGCCGGGCCTGCTCGCGGTGCTGACCGGGCCGCAGGCGTCCGGGACTTGGACGGATGAGTCGGTGGCCGATGCGCTGGCAGAGGCCGGGCTCTCCCTGGAGAAGGACCGCTACCCGCATCTGCGTCACTTGTATATCGCCGCGGTGGTTCAGGAGACGGTGGACTGGCTTCAGCAGCA
>NZ_JBEXLP010000168.1:0-6542 GCF_040610035.1 Streptomyces sp. NPDC004542 | reverse complement strand
CCGGGAGGCCACGCCCGACGGGGGCGACACCGTGCCGGGCCGGCCTCCGGGCCGGCCGTCCGAGGCCAGGGGGCTGGTGATGGTGGGGGAGCCCCGCGTGGGGGCGTACGCCCTGGCCGCGCGCCGCCGCCTCGAGCTGCTGTCCGAGGCCAGCGCCCGCGTCGGCACCACCCTGGACGTGCGCCGTACCGCCGAGGAACTCGCCGAGACGGCGGTCCCGCGACTGGCCGACTACGTCACCATCGACCTGGTCGAGGCCGTACTGCGCGGTGAGGAGTCCACGGACCCCCTCGGTGACCTGCGCCGCGCCGTGGTCCACGGCATCCGCGACGACCTCCCCTTCGTCGCGGTCGGCAAGCGGCCCGACTTCGGCCCGACCGCGCCCCAGCTGCGCTGTCTGACCAGCGGGCAGGCGGTGCTGGAACCGGACCTGAAGGTCGCCGCCGGCTGGCTCGCCCTCGGACCCGAGCGCACCGACGGGCTGCTGGTCCACGTCCACTCGCTCATCGCCGTACCCCTCGTCGCCCGCGGTGTGGTCCTGGGCGTCGCCGCGTTCTACCGCGCCCAGGACCCGGCGCCCTTCGGGGACGACGACCTCTCGCTCGCCCAGGAACTCGCCACCCGTGCCGCCCTGTCCATCGACAACGCCCGGCGCTACACGCACGAGCGCACCATGGTCCTGGCCCTGCAGCGCCGGCTGCTCCCGCACGGCCTGCCCGACCAGCACGCCGTCGAGGTCGCCCACCGCTACCTGCCCGCCGAGGCCGATGTGGGCGGCGACTGGTACGACGTCATCCCGCTCTCCGGTGGCCGCGTCGGCCTCCTCGTCGGCGACGTCGTCGGACACGGCATGCTCTCGGCCGCCACCATGGGCCGGCTGCGCACCGCCGCGCGCAGCTTCGCCGAGCTCGACTTCCCCCCGGACGAAGTCCTCGTCCACCTCGACAACCTGGTGGGGCGCCTGGACCGGGAGGACCCCGACGGCGAGGGCGCCGGCATCATCGGCGCGACCTGCCTGTACGCCATCTACGACCCGACGACGCAGCGGTGTTGCATGGCCCGCGCCGGCCACCCTCCCCCCGCCCTGGTCCGCCCCGACGGCACCGTCACCTACCCCGACCTGCCCGCCGGGCCCCCGCTCGGCCTCGGTGGACTGCCCTTCGACGTCGTCGAGACCGGCCTTCCCGAGGGCAGCCAGCTGGTCCTCTACACGGACGGACTGATCGAGGACCGGCACCGTGACGTCGACGCGGTCCTCGAGCAGCTGCGCGAGACACTGGCGCGCCCGGACCGCACCCCCGACGAGACCTGTCAGGCGATCCTGGACACGGTGGCGCCCAGCCACCCGTACGACGACATCGCCCTGCTCGTCGCCCGTGCCCACGCCCTGCCCGCCGACCGGATCGCCACCTGGGACCTGCCCGCCGACCCCGCTCTGGTCAGCGAGGTCCGTGCCGGTGCCGACCGGCGGCTGGCCGACTGGGGTGTGGACGAGGCCGCGTTCGCGGCGGAACTGATCCTGAGCGAGCTGATCACCAACGCCATCCGCCACGGTGCCGGTCCGATCCGGGTAAGGCTGCTGTACGACCGGAACCTGATCTGCGAGGTGTCCGACGCCAGCAACACCGCCCCCCACCTGCGTCGGGCGGCCAGCACCGACGAGGGCGGCCGCGGCCTGTTCCTCGTCGCGCAGCTGTCCCGCAGCTGGGGCACGCGCTACCTGCCGCAGGGCAAGGTCATCTGGGCCGAGTGCGGGCTCGACGCCGCGTGAGGCGGGTGCGGCACGCCCAGGTATACCCGAAATGAAATGATTAGTTCGGCTAGTATCCCGCTTGTGCACGACGCTCCAGACCCGTCTGCGAAGGCGCCGGCGCCCTTCCGGACACCACCTGTGGTCCGCATCCGCGGACTCGGCAAGCGCTTCGGCGGCACCGTCGCGCTGGCCGGAGTCGACCTCGACGTCCACGCCGGAAGCGTCCTCGCCCTCCTCGGGCCCAACGGCGCGGGGAAGTCCACGCTCATCAAGGTGCTCGCCGGCGTCCACCACGCCGACTCCGGGCTGATCACGGTGGACGGGCACCCGCTCGGCACCGAAGCCGCCTCCCGACGCATGTCCTTCATCCACCAGGACCTCGGCCTCGTGGAATGGATGACGGTCGCCGAGAACGTCGCCCTGACCACCGGGTATCCGCGACGCGCCGGGCTGATCTCCTGGCGGCGGACCCGCGAGCGCGCCGCCGACGCCCTCGGGACCGTCGCCGGACACCTCGACCCCGGCACACCGGTCGCCCGGCTCGGCCCGGCCGAGCGTTCCCTGGTCGCCATCGCCAGAGCCCTGGCGGCACGCGCGAAACTCATCGTCCTGGACGAGCCGACCGCCCGTCTCCCGGCGCCGGACTGTGCCCGCCTGTTCCGCGTCCTGCACGCCCTGCGTGACCGGGGACACGCCGTCCTCTACGTGAGCCACCGCCTCGACGAGGTGTACCGGGTCGCCGACGCCTTCGCCGTCCTGCGCGACGGCCGCCTCGTCAGCCACGGCCCGCTGGCGGGTCACAGCCCCGCCCGTCTGGTGCGCGACATCGTCGGCGAGGAACCGGCCCACTACCGGCCCGCCACGGCTCCCGCCGGGGGACCGGCCGTACTCGTTCTCGACGGCGTGCGGACCGCCGGCGCCGGACCGGTCAGCCTGGAGCTCAGGGCCGGTGAGGTCCTGGGACTGGTCGGTCTCACCGGCGCCGGACACATGGACCTGGGCCGGGCCCTCGCCGGCTCCCGGCCCCTCCTCGACGGGCGCGCCCTGCTCGGCGGCCGGCCCTATCGCCCCCGTACCGTCGCCGGCGCCGTCCGCCTCGGTGTCGGCTTCGTATCGGGCGACCGGCTGCGGGAAGGATGCGCCGCCGACCTGACCGTGCGGGAGAACCTCCTGGCCAACCCGCGGGCGGGCGGCCGGCCGGCGCTGAGCTGGACCGGCCCTCGCCGTGAACGCGCCGAGGCCGTGACCCTGATGGAACGGTACGCGGTGCGACCCCCGGACAGCGAGGCCCCCCTCGCCACCCTGTCCGGCGGAAACCAGCAGAAAGTCATGATCGGCCGGTGGCTGCGGGTGAGCCTGCGCCTGCTGATCCTCGAGGAGCCGACCGCGAGCGTGGACCTGGGGGCCAAGGCCGCGATCTACCGCCTGCTCGACGAGGCGCTCGCCGCCGGCCTCGCGGTCCTGCTCGTCTCCACCGACTTCGAGGAGGTCACGCGCGTCTGCCGGCGGGCCGTGGTCCTCGTCCGCGGGGCCGTCACGGCCGAACTGAGCGGACCGGCCCTCACGGTGGCCGGGCTCACCCGGGCGGCTTCGGCCGTGCCTCGTTCCGGAACCGCGACGAACCCATGACGGCACCGCCCCCGTCCTCGCCCCGGCCGCACCGGCCGCACGGGCACCTCGTCGGCGCCTACGGTCTCCTGGCCCTCACGGCCCTGCTCTTCCTGATCTTCTCCCTGGCCCTGCCACGCACCTTTCCCACCCTCGACACCGTCGACTCGATCCTGTCCAACCAGGCGGTTCCGGCCGTCCTCGCGCTCGCCGCCATGGTCCCCCTCGTGACCGGCGCGTTCGACCTCTCCCTCGGCTACGGCCTCGGCCTGGCCCACGTCATGGTGATGCGGCTCCTCGTCCACGACGGGTGGCCCTGGCCGCTCGCCTGCCTCGTGGTGATCGCCGCAGGGGCGGTCGTCGGCTTCCTCAACGGTGTGATCGTCGAGTTCGGCCGGATCGACTCCTTCATCGCCACCCTGGGGACCGGCAGCATGATGTACGCCGTCACCGGCTGGGTCACCGACGGCGGCCGGATCGTCCCCGGTCCGCAAGGCCTCCCGGCCGGTTTCACCGACCTCTACGACTCCACCTTCCTCGCCCTCCCGGTGCCCGCCTTCTACGTGCTCGCCCTCGCGCTGGTCCTCTGGCTGCTCCTGGAACGGCTGCCGCTCGGCCGGTGCCTGTACGTCATCGGCTCGAACCCGCGCGCCGCCGACCTCATCGGCATCCCGGTCCGCAGGTACACCGTGTACGCGTTCGCCGCAGCGGGGCTGATCGTCGGCTTCGCCGGTGTGCTGCTCGCGGCCGAGCAGCAGATCGGCAACCCGAGCGTCGGCCTCGACTACCTGCTGCCCGCCTTCGCCGGCGCCCTGCTCGGCTCGACGGCGATCAGACCGGGCCGCCCCAACGCCCTCGGCACCGTGGTCGCCGTCGCCGTGCTCGCGGTCGGCCTCACCGGCGTCGCCCAACTGGTCGCCGACTTCTGGACGGTCCCGCTGTTCTACGGCGGTACCCTGCTCATCGCCGTCGGCCTGGCCGGCTGCGCGGCCCGCCGCCGGCTGCGAGCGGGCGCCGCCGCGGCCCGCGACGCGCCCGGCGCACCGGTGCCGCCGTCGTCCCCCACGCAGGACGGCGGCAACGCCGGTCCCCCTGTCTGACCCGGCGCCGGGCAGCGTGTCCCCGGCCGCGTCCGCCGCCCAGTCCTCCGCGAGGAGCCCCCGTGCACGGCAACCGCAAAGCCTCCCCAGGCGCCCGCCGGGCCCGGCTCGCCTGGTGTGCCCTGCTGGCCACAGCGACCGTCCTGGCCGGCTGTGAGCGCGGGTCGGCGGGCGGTTCGGGGGTGCCCCCGGCAGGCCCGGACGGCTGTCCCGCCGTCCGCGCCAGGGCCCAGGCCGCCGTGGACCGGGCCGATCGGACCGACGTCCCCTGGGGCGGCCCGACCACCGGCCCCGTGGCGGTGCCCGGCAAGACCATCGTCTTCGTGGCCCAGGCCATGACCAACCCCGGAGTGGCGGGCGCCGCGAACGGGCTGCGGGAGGCCGCGCGAGCCATCGGCTGGAGCGTCCGGGTGATCGACGGCCAAGGCACCCCCGCCGGTATCCGGGCGGCGATGAGCGAGGCGGTCACCCTCAAGCCCTCGGGCATCGTCATCGGCGGGTTCGACCCCGGCTCGACGGCCCCGCAGACCTCGCGGGCCAACGCCGAACGCATCCCGCTCATCGGCTGGCACGCGGTCGCCGCTCCCGGCCCCAGCCGCCGGCCCGAGCTCTTCACCAACGTCACCACCCGTGTCGAGGAGGTGGCCGGGATCAGCGCCCAGTGGGTCATCGCGCACTCCCACGGCCGGGCCGGGGTCGTGCTGATCACCGACGCCTCCATCCCCTTCGCGAAGGGCAAGTCCGACCTGATCAGGAGGGAGCTCGCCACCTGCCGGGGCGTGAAGCTGCTGGCGTCCGAGAACATCCCGATTCCCGACGCGAGCAGCCGCACCCCGCGGGAGATCTCCTCCCTCCTGTCCCGGTTCGGCGCCGAGTGGACCCACTCCGTGGCCATCAACGACCTGTACTTCGCCGACGCGGCCCCCGCCTTCCGCGCGGCGGGCCGCAAAGGCTCCGGCCCGCCGTTCAACATCGGCGCCGGCGACGGCGACCCCTCGGCGTTCCAGCGCATCGACAGCGGGCAGTACCAGGCCGCCACCGTCCCGGAACCGCTGTCCCTTCAGGGCTGGCAGATCGTCGACGAGTTCAACCGCGCCTTCTCCGGCCGTCCCGCCAGCGGATACGTGGCCCCCGTCCACATCAGCACGACCGGCAACAGCGGCGGCGCCACGTCCTGGGACCCCTCCGGCTACCGGGAGGCGTACCGGAAGATCTGGCGCGGGTAGCGGGGGGCGGCACGGGCCGCCGCAGGTGGCCTGATCCAGCCGCGCGCGCCGCACGGCGTCGACGGGGCGTACTGTTGCCGCATCGGTGACCGAGGGGTGATGACCAATGGAGTGGCGCGAGTTCGCGGAGCGGATGGCTCTGCTCGCGCGGGATCTGCTCCGGCAGGACTCGGTCCAGGGGACGCTGGACGAGATCACGGCGTCCGCGGTGGAACTGGTCGAGGGCTGTGACGCGGCCGGCATCCTCGCGGTGCGCAAGGGCCGCACCGTGACCTTGTCCGCCTGCGGCGACATGGTGCGGGAGAGCGACCGGCTCCAGGGCGAGCTGGGCGAGGGGCCGTGCTTCGATCTGGCCCGCGGCGCGGACGGCGACGGCGAGCGCGTGTTCCGCATCGCGGACATGACCCAGCCCCAGGAAGCGTGGCCGCGCTACGCCGCCGCAGCCCGCGCACTCGGGATCGGAAGCATGACGGGTGTCCTGCTGTACACCCACAACGAGGACTTCGGCGCGCTGAACCTCTACGCACGCCGTCCCGACACCTTCAGCAAGGACATCGAGACCGCCGGCTGGCTGCTGGCCTCCCACGCCGCCGTCGCCCTGGCCGACGCCCGCACCATCGACCAGCTCCAGCACGCCCTGGAGACCCGGCACGCCATCGGGGAGGCCATGGGCATCCTCAGGGAACGTCACGGCCTGAGCGAGGACGAGGCCTTCGGTGTGCTGCGCCGCCTGTCCCAGCACCACAACATCAAGCTGCGGGACGTCGCCCAGCGGGTGCGGGACGAAGGCCCCGGACAGAGCTGACCGCGTGGTGGGGGCCCGGCCGCCGCCCGGCCGGGCCCCCCCCGCCGCGC
>NZ_JBEXLP010000167.1:0-6837 GCF_040610035.1 Streptomyces sp. NPDC004542 | reverse complement strand
CAGCAACGCACCCGTCTCCGACGCCTGCGGCAGACCGTCACCGACCAAAGCGATCAGCAGACCGTTGAGCTCCCTCGACACACGCAGATCACCCATGGTCGACACCCGGGCACGACAGTCCCATCGCCCCACACGCCCACGCGCCGCCGCCGTGGGTGAGCCGCAGCGCTCCGGCCCACTCCCTGCTCACCGCCATGCCCAACGTCCTTGTCAGACCTCGTCTCCGCCACAGCCACGGTGGCGCCGACCACCTCCTGGGACCGGATCATTGAGTCTGCCTGAGACTTCCGGATTTTCAGCCACACGTGCACGGCGTTTTCGCCCTCAGCAGATGCCGGGTGCAATCAACTGGCCAGGGACGATGCCCGGACCAAGGACGCACGAGAGGCACCAAGTCCACACGCGCGGGGAGCATGTGACAGTCCAGCGGGCGTCACGGACGGTGGACGGCTACCCAGGAAGTGCGCCCGGGCCGACGTCGCCTCCTCCGTTCACCGGTCGGAACACGTCTTCCCCGCCTTCCCTACGGCCCTGGCCCCGGCCCCGACCTGTCGCGGCACATGGCTGCTCCCGTTCGAACGCGCTGTGCGGGTGTGGTCCGGGCGGAAACCGGTCCGACGCCCCACGCGCCCGCGCGCGGGAATGCCGGCGACCGCGTCGGGACCGCGGGAAGACAGCGTCGCTGCCAGGTCGCCGGACGTGGCCCGTAGAGCGACCACCTCCTCGACTGGGCCCGGCCGAATCCGGGGTGCCATCGAACCGGAACCTCTGGTCACACTGGCTTCTGGACGAGCACCCCCGTCGCAGCACCCGGGACCACCGCCGGCTGGCTCACCGGTTGTCTGCTCCCAGGAAAACCGAACCACCACTGACCGGCAGCCTCTCCTGATCTGCCGGCATGGACCCGGCCGGAAAGCCGGGCGTGGCAGCGGAAGGCTCCCTGAATCCGGGTGTGACAGATGGCTGCGCGGCTTCGTCGGACTCTCGCGAGAGGGTGAGTCCCAAGGCTGCCAGCCTTGTCCGCGCCGCGTCCAGGTCGGCTTGCCGTGAGGTGAGGAGCGCGGTGTGATAAGCGGTCAGTGCTGAGGCGAGGCGCTCCAGGTCGGGGTCGGGCTTCACCGGCGGGACCGGGGCTGCGGCGGCACCGGCGGCGGTACTGCCGCCCGGTGCGGCGCTGCTGTTGTCCTTGCCCTTGCCCTTGTTGTTCCTTCTGGGCTTCTTGCCGCCCGAAGTGCTGGAGCCGGATGCTTGTTCACCGGTCGATTGGGCCCCGCGCTCTTGCAGAATGGCCAACGAGGCCCGGTAAGAGAGGTGGTTGTACACCAGGCCGATGTCGAGCGGACCTTGAGTGGGGCCGCGGCCGTGTCCGTCCCATACGTAGTGGTTCTCCTGACGGGTGGTGCTGATGGCATACACCAGGACGTCGACCTTGCCGTCGGGAGCGAGAACGTACGTGAACGTTGCACCCCCGGAACCCCCGTGGATGTGGATGTGCTGGGCCTTGTGGGCCTGGAACGCCTTGCCCTGTTCCCGAGGCCTGGAAGAGCCGTCGGCCAGGTTCTGCAGTGCGACGAGGGCAGGGCTGGTGAGATGGTCCTCCCTCACGTGGAGGGCATACACGATTCTCCCGCTGAGCTGCCACGTGTCCGGGTCGTCGACCCGGAAGGCGGCCAGTCGTTCGGCCCTCTCGCCGGCTTCCCGCTCGCGTTCGGCCTCCTCGTTCGCGCGTTTACCCTCCCAGGCGGACCGGGCGGCATCGCGGACCCGGCTGTAGAACTCACCGTCCGGGACTCCACCGACACGGTCGAAGTAGCTCTGCAGCTCACCTTCGAACTTCTCCAGCTTCGCGTCCTCGGTCCTGAGGAAAGAAGCGAACGCGTACTGCTCCCAGTTCTCGGCTTCCTGGGCGATGTCCTCCGCGACGGTCGGTGTTCCCAGCAGGAGCGGCAGCAGCTCCGGATGGCTGCTGAGCTGGGTGGCCATGTCCCTGCCCGCTGGACTCAGCAGCAGCTCCCCGATGTCGGGGGAGGCAGCGAGTGCGTCAAACCACCAGGGCCTGGCCACCGGGACGGATGAATTCACCGACCGACCGCGTGCGCCCGCGGTCTTGTTCTTCGGCCGGGCGGCGGCCCTGCCGCCGCCCGCGCCGGACCCCGCGGCGGGTGGGACACCGCCCCCGGAGACCGCTGTGGCCACCGCCGACGGCACAGTCGTGACGGGAGCCGGTACTGCCAGAAGATGCCGCAACTCCTCGCCGTCGGCCTCCTCCAGCATCTGGCCGAACCGCTGCTCGTCGGCCGCCAGGACACGCAGCGCACCGGTGAAACCGGGCTGCAGCACATGCTCACGCAGAGCCGGAGTCGTGAAGAGGACGTCCACGAGCGGTCTGCCCTGTACCTGGATGTCCTGGTCGAGCAGGCGCGTCAGCTCGGCGCTGGCCAGGACGCCGCCCAGTTGTCCCACATCCCAGCCGGTGAGCACCGCGGGATGGTCGGTGAGATACTTCAGCAGATTTTCTCGGCCCACCAGTCGGCGGACCACCTGCGGCGTCAACGTGTCCGCAAGCAGTCTGCTCGCACGTGCCGCCCGCCACAGCACCCCGTCATTCCGGGCCTGATCGACCAGTGCGTGTGTGCGCCGCACCGCCTCCACCAGCCAGGGCGCCTTCCGAAGTTCCGCGCCGATCGCCGTTCTGTGCCCCATGGCCTCGGCGAAACCGCGCACTCCGAGCGTCCTCAGCAGAGCATCTCCGGCACTGCTCGGGCCGGCGGCGAGATCCTGGATCAGAACCGGCTGTGTGCGCAGAACGGTATGCACCGCCGGACTGCGTTTCAACAAGGGCATCAACTGCGGATGTGCTGCCAGGACGGCGACCACGTCCGGACGGGCCATAACCGTCTTCAAAAGATCCGGCGAACCCAGAACGCTACCTACCAGATAGGGATGCGCTTCGAATACCTTTGCCACGCCAGGTTCCAGCGCGAACTCAAGGAAACGCAGCACGTGGGACGGTTCCGTAAAGGCATTCGGATGTGCGGATATTCCTTCCGCCAGCCAGGGCAAACTCAGATGCCTTAGATAATCTGGCTCCCCGGCGAACGCCTGCGCGACGGCGAGGCTGCTGACCGCAGCGCGCACCGCGGCGGAGTTCTCCTCTCTGACGATGATCCCATCGTCCGTCTTGGTGAGCAACAGTTCTTCAAGCGCGGCTCTCCATTTGACATTCTCGAAAAGAAGTTGTGCTATGGGAAGGTTATCGGTAAGTGTGCGGGCAATATCCTGACTCGCGAAGACCAAGTCTTCGAAACCGTGATCTACCACCGCGTGGTAAGCATTGTCCGAGACGTAAAGACGAGCCATGTCGGGATTGAAAACCATCGCATGGGAAAATCTTCTCCGATTGAGCATGGTGCTGCCCGCATCGTGCTTTTCCATCAGGAATTCATACAGATGGTCGTTCATGCGCGTGGCCTCGGCCAGACCGGCATATCCCACGAGCAGGGCCAGGATTCCAGATGCGTCCGAAATCCGGTCGACGAGCTGTGGCCTCGCTTCGAGGGTCGGTAGCAGCTCCGGATTGCCGAAGAGGCCCGCCCCTAGACCGGTACTGCTCCGGGCGGCTTTCAGCAGTCCATCGTTGGTCCGCACCCTGCGGTTGATCTCCAGCAGTTTCTCGAGCGCTTGCTCGTCGGCCGCCGTCATCGTCTGCCTGAGCCACTCCTCAGCCCGTTGTGCCGACAACTGCCACAATCCGGCCATGCTGATGTCCGCAGGGGTCAGGGCAACACCTTCGGGGGACAGCGTGGGCTCACCTCCCGCCTTCTTGACCTCGTCCTCCAGCTTCTTGGCCCAGGCCCTGCTCTTGCTCTTCCTTGCCGCCCTCTTCTCTTCAGCCACCTGGTGCATCACGCCCAGGAAGTGGGGGTCCTCCAGCGCGTTGATGAAGCCCGGGCGCGCGATCGCCTCACCCAACGCTGCCGGTGCGGAGACCAGCAGGCCGAGCAGTCCCTTCTCGGCCAACTGGTTCATCGCCATCATCAACGGCCGGGAGTGGAAAAGCCGATGCCAGTGGACCGGCGACAGTGCGGCAACCGCCTGCGAGGTCAGTTCCGCCTGCACCATAGGGAAGTCGTACACATTGGTCACGGCATCGCCGTGGATGGCGTTCACCGCTTTCGGCTCCCGATGGCCGATCCGGATCAGCGAGGCTTCATCGCGGAACAGCACCTCGGTCAAGCGTTCCGTATCCGGCGGATCCTCGTGTCGCACAGCCGCCAAGAACGCTGGTGCGAAGTCATACGACATGGGACGCTCGTCGTACGGCCGCAACCGCCAATAATCGAGAAAACGCGATGTCACTCGAGGAGTGACATTCACCCACGTCATTATCCTGCCCGCCGCGGGGTTGGCGAACATCATCTCGCCCACCCTGGGGTCAGACCTGGCCATTTCAGCCAGGAATTTTTGCTTGACGGTATGAGGAGTCGTACTGGTGAAACGGATTTCTAGTATTTTGTGGCGGAGTGCGGCTCGAAGGAAGTGCGGGGCCAGTAGCGGGGAGTCCTCCTGCAGCAGCACCGAGCGCAGACCGGCAGCATCCGGTTGGAGCAGACGCCGGTACTCGTGCGCAGCGAGAAGCAGATCAGGATGGTTTGCCAGCACCTCGGCCAGCGCGGCATCCTGGGCCAGCACCGCCTCCATGGCAGGGTCCCGCAGCACCACAGCCAGATGAGGGTTGGCAGCCCTGGCACGCTCCAGCGGTGTGTCGACCGGGGTCTGCCCGGTTTCCACGGCGTCCGCCGCCTTCGGCGCAGCAGGCCATTGCGCTGTCTGCAAGGCCGTCAGCAAGTCGGTGTCCGCGACCCGGTCAAAATACGTCGGGTCGTAGGACAGTAGCCAGGCCACGGCGCTGTTGCGCACAGCCTGCCGAAGCAGTTCCGTGTTCCCGGCGATCCGTCCAGCGAAGGCAGGTGCCTCCCGCAGCACATCGACCAGCCTTGGAATGACATCGCCGCGCGGCCGGCCTTGCGAGATCTCCCGGCCTTCGTCCTCGGCCAGGATCCCCACCACCTCAAGATTGTCCATCGCCGCGTCCAGGAGCTGCGGGACAGCCAGGAGAAGGCGAGCCTGGTCGCAGTGCAGCTGCAAAGCATTCCGCAGTGCCTTGTTCTTCAGCAGCTTTGGAAGTATGTCTGAATTCTCGGGAAGCGCATGGGATTCTTTGTTCTCGTGGATTGCCCAGAGCAGTGAGGTTTCGTATGCGAGCTTCCATGCGAAATCTGGGTCATCTCTCTTTGTTATCAGTGAACAGATCTCTTCGTCAAAGGTGACGATATTCTTGTTTGGACTCTCCGCCAGTGCGGTGACGAGTTTCACCTTTCCTTGCATGCGGTGAGGGAGTTCGGGCAGTGTCATCAAATTGAATACCGATGGATCCTTGCCTTCTATCAGTTCCAGCAGTTCTCGTCTACCGTTCGACTCCCGCAATATGGCTTCCAGGCATTCCGGATTCAGGACGAAGCGTCCGGCTGCCAGATCGTCCTTACTTTCACGTATCCGCTGGAAAAGCGTTTTCGCCCAGGGAAGTATTTTCCGTAGCTCTGAGTTCTCTCGGAGCAGGATTCTGAACCAGTGGAAATCGTCAGCGTGCCGGATGGCGGGCCAGAGGCTGGGATGCAGAACTTCCTTGCGTATGTGCTCATGATTGAGCCACTCCGGATCGCGTGCCAGCATCTGAGCGTACTCTTTGAACGGCCAGTCGTCGTTTCGGAATTCGGCAAGGATCTTTTTGGCTTCGTGCAGCGCTGCACGAAGTCTGATTGCGTCCCGCGGGTTTTTATTACTGGCATCGGCCAGTGCTTGCTTGGCGACCTCATCCACCGTCAGGGAGGATGAGGTCCTGCCTGGTTGGTGCTCGGCGGGCATTCCACCGCGCATCCGTGCGATGTCACCGCTGACCAGGATTTCCGCGATCCGTGCGCTCAGGTGCTTGACGGGGCCCCTCGCCTCGTGCGGAGGCAGCGTCTGCCAGACGGCGGTGATCTCCTCGGCATCGGGAACCGGCCCCCCCGGACGGATCCGGCGTACCTCGCCGGCCACGAAAACCTCCAGATCACGCGGCACAGCACCCGGCACCCCGGACCGTGCCGCCACCCCGCCGCCACGGGCGAACGTACCCACACCCACACCCGAAACCTCTGCAGCCTCCGCGGCCCGCGAGGTGTGTACAGCCTCCGCAGGCTGCGGGGTGTGCGTGGTGTGCGGGGTTGGGGTGTCCGTGGAAGTCGGGAACGGCACGGCCGCCGGGCGTTGCGAGGCGGAGGCCTCCAACGCCTCCGGGCCATGGCCACTACCGGACACGATCGTATTCCGGCCCGGCCCGGAGGTGGCGGGAACCGCGGACACCGCACCCCCCGCAGCCGCAACGCTTGCCCCCCGGAGAGCCGGAGAAGAAACGCCGGCCGGGACAGTCTGACCGGCGGCGGCCTGGTCCCTGATCTCGCCCTCGGCCTTTCCGCCCGGGGCCCCCGCGCCGCTGACACGGCCGGCGGCGGAAACGGCCGCAGCCCCCGTGGCACCCGCAGCGGCCTCCTCAGCCGCCTTCAGCCCAGCACCCGCGTCCTTCCCACCACCGGCCACGGCCGTGCCGGCGGGGTCACCGTCCGAGACGCCGGCCCCGTGACCCCACCCCGCCAACCCGTCCACCCGTCCGGCCTGCGGTACCCGTCCGGCCTGTGCGGCAGTGAGCCTTTTCCATCCTCAGTCTGAGCTGGTCAGATGAAGGGTCAGGACGGCCTGGACGAGTTTGGTGATCCGGGTGGTTGAGCACCGGAGCTT
>NZ_JBEXLP010000166.1:0-6980 GCF_040610035.1 Streptomyces sp. NPDC004542 | reverse complement strand
CCCGCTCTCCCGACCTGAGCGCCCCCGCTCTCGCGCCGGTCCCGGCCGGGCGGGCGCCCGCCCGGCCGGACACCGCGCCCTGGCACGTGGTGCGCTTCGAGGAGGGCGCGCATGAACCGAGCGCCGAGGAGACGTGGTGGCTGGAGCAGATGGCGGACCACTTCGCGGCGACGGTGGCCCGTTACACCACCACCGGTGAACTGGCCAGTGTACGGGTCACGTTCATCGGCCGCGGCAACGGCAGTGTCCCGTCCCCCGGTCAGGCGCGGGTCACCGCCACCGACCGGGCGGAGGCGGCCCGGCGGGTCTGGGAGCAGCGAGTCTCGCGGCCGCCGAACTCCGGCGCGCGGACGGCTCTCGACTACCGGTCCGGCGTGGCCCAAGGCGAGCGCCTCGAGGGTGAGGGCTCGCGGAAGGCGAACCGCACGGTGACGGTGCGTGTGGAATTCATCCCCCGCCCCGCTCCCGAGCCGCGCCCGGCGGCGGACGATCAGCGCCCGCCCTGCACCGACACCCACCGCGCCGACCCGAACCCTCGGCCCGCACCAAAAGCGGAGCCCCGGCCCGTCCCGGCCACCCTCTCGGTCGCCGACCGGGTCAGCGCCATCCTCATGGGCCTCCATCCGCCTGGGGTCGAGGACGCGTCCGTGCCGGAACCGGATCACACGGCTCGGCCGTGACGGCGTCCGGCAGGGGTGGCACCGCGCGCGCAGCGGGGGGGGCGGGGCGGCTGATCGGGATCGTGTCGGAGGTACTGATCCCCGTCACCGGCAGGCCACGTCCGCTCGACGACCTGACGCCGTGCCGCGGGAGCCGGTCCTGTGCCGCTCCCGCGGGACCCGTCGCCTCCAGAGGCGACTGCGTGATCTGCCGTCCCGTGTCGGCATCTACTTCCTGCTGGCGATGTGTCTCGTTCCCGAAGTCGGATACCGGCTCGTCTGGGACAAGCTGACGGCCGGGCTGACGGACGTGCCGGTCGCTTCGCCGGCCCCGAAGGCCCTGCGGGACCTGCGCCGCAGGCTGGGAACCACACCGGTGCGGGCGTTGTTCGACGTACTGGCCGGGCCGCTGGCGCGACCGACGACCCCAGGAGTGGGCTTCGGCCCGTACCGGACGGTGTCGTTCGACGGCTGTAGTTCACAGAAGGTGCCTGACACGGAACGCAACCGGACATGGCTCGGCCGGACCTCCCACCACGGCTGTCCGACGCCGGAGTTGACGACGCTCGTCGAGACCGGGACACGGGCCCTGCTCGGCGCGGTCTTCGGTCCCACCGACGAGGGCGCGACCAGCTATGCCTCCCGCCTCATGCACCTGCTGCGGCCGGACATGCTGGTGCTGTGGTACAAGAGCTTCGACGGCAACGCCTTCCTCGCCGCGGTGAGCGCCACCCGCGCCCAGTTCCTCGGCCGGCTCCGCAGCAACCGGCGCATCCCGGTCCTCACGCGTCTGAACAAGTTTAGTGCTTGTTCCTGAACCTCGGATCGGCTGGTCTCGATAGCCTGATATTCGGTAGGCCCGGAGGAGTTGCCCAGCGGCAACTTGAGATCGATCAAGCTCGGGGCCGCCCGGTGTCGTGTGCACGCTCCGCGCCTCGCGCGGTCGACATGATTCGGGGGAAGGCATGTTTCCAGTGACACGCACGCGCGGCAGTTCGCGGTGAGAGGCGCGTACGGCAAGACGCTCCGTGCGGACCGCCGGCCGGGCGGCGTTCCGCCGGCAACGCTCGTCGGGTGCGGTGCCGCGGCGGTGGCCGCCGGGCTGTGCGGGTGCTGGGGGTACGCGCGGACCGGTGCGGACGGCACCGACCTGATACGCGATCTCTGTACGGGCTGGGCCTTCGCCGGGTCGGGGCTGGTGGCGTGGGCCCGGCGCCCGGCCAATCGCACCGGTCCGGTGATGCTCGCCGAGGGGATGGCCTGGTTCCTGGGCAACCTCCAGGGGTTTCCCGTGCCGTTGCTGTTCGGCCTCGGCGCGTGGGGGGAGGCGCTCAACCTGGCCGTTCTCGCGCATCTGCTGCTGGTGTTCCCGGACGGGCGGGCCGGCGGCGTCCGCGACCGCCGGCTCATCGCCGCCGGGTACCTGCTGGTGGGCGTGGGCGGGCTGGTCCGCGTGGTGCTGTACGACCCGGTGAGGGACAGTTCGGCGAGCTACCTCACCTGCTCCGGCTGCGGACCGAACGCGTTTCTCGTCCTGCACCACCCGGCCCTCTTCGACGCGGTGGACCTGGCCTACCGGTGGGCCGGGGTGGCCCTCACGGTCCTGGTGGCGGCGCGGATGGTGCACAGGTGGCGCTCGGCGAGTCCGGCCCGGCGCCGGGTGCTGCTGCCGTCCTGGGTCGCCGTCGGGCTGACCCTCGCCTTCGTGGGCTGGGAGATGCTGTATCTGGTGATGCCCGAGGCCCTGGCCGACGCGAACGCCGCGCTGACCGTGCCCTCCGACCTCAGCGAGATGGCCGTACCGGTCGTCTTTCTGGTGAGCCTGCTGCGCATGCGGCTGCGGCGGGCGTACGTCGGCGAGCTGCTGGTGACCGCCGGTCATACGCCCACGGCGCACCGCCTGCAGGACGTGCTGCGCCGCACCCTGGGCGACCCGACGCTGGTACTGGGCCTGCGCACCGGCGAGGGTTACGCCGATCCGGACGGACGGCCACTGCCGGTGCCCGCCGAGGCCGGCCGGGAGGTGACGCACACGGACACCGGGCCGGACACCGATGCCGTCCTGGTGCACGACGACGCTCTCACCGAGGATCCCGCGCTGCTCGCCGCGGCCTGCGCCGTCGTCCGGCTGTGGCGGCACAACGCGCGGTTGCGCGCCCGGGCGGAGGAGCAGGCCCACACGGCCCGAACGGTACCCGGCCGGCTGCTCCAGGCCGCCTACGAGGAGCGCCGACGGCTGGAGCGGGATCTGCACGACGGCGCCCAGACCCGGCTGCTGTACACGCTGATGACGCTGCGCGGCCTCGGTGCGAAGCTGCCCGGCGGCACGGACCCGGGCCTGCGGAGCGCCGTCGCCGAGGTCGAGGGGAGTCTGCGTCAGGCGCTGGAGGAACTGCGGGACCTGGCGCGGGGCATCCACCCGGCGGTCCTGGGCCGGGCGGGGATCGCCCCGGCGCTGACGGCGTTAGCCGAACAGTCCCCGGTGCCCGTCACCGTCGACGCGGAGCCCGGCCGTTGTCCCCCGCTGATCGAGACCACCGCCTACTTCGTGGCCTGCGAGGCGCTCGCCAACGCCGTCAAGCATGCCGCCGCCCGCCACATCGAGGTCCGCGCCCGGCGCCACGGCGCCCGTCTGGTGGTCGAGGTGACGGACGACGGGGTCGGCGGTGCGGACGATCCGTCGTTGGACAGGGTCCCCTCGCGGGGCACGGGACTGAGCGGGCTCCGGGACCGGGTGTCCGCGGTGGGCGGCGACCTGCGGGTCGACAGCCCTCGGGGGCGGGGCACGCGGATCCGTGTGGAGCTGCCGTGCGCGTGATCGTGGCCGAGGACTCCGTGCTGCTGCGCCGGGGGCTGGTACGTCTGCTCGCCGACTGCGGTATCGAGGTGGTCGGCGAGACCGGCTCGGCGGAGGGGCTGCTCGCACTGGTCGAGGCCGAGCGGCCGGACGCGGTGCTGCTCGACATCCGTATGCCGCCGACCCACACCGACGAGGGGGTGCGGGCGGCGGAGGCGATCCTGACCCGCCGCCCAGGCACCGGCGTGCTGCTGCTGTCCCAGTACCTCGAGACGAGCGCGGCCGTACAGGTGCTCGCCCGCAGCCCCCGGGGGTTCGGGTATCTGCTGAAGGAGCGGATCGCCGACCCGGAGGAGTTGTGTGCCGCCCTGAGACGGGTGGCGGCCGGAGAGTCGGCGGTCGATCCGGAGATAGTCTCCCGGCTGCTGCGGCGGCGTGGCACCCAGGGGGCGCTGGACGCACTGACCGCGCGCGAACGGCAGGTACTGGGCCAGATGGCGGAGGGCTGGTCGAACGAGGAGATCGGCAGGCGGCTGCGGGTCAGCGCGAAGACGCTGGAGACCCATATCCGGAGCGTGTTCACGAAGCTTGGGCTCGAACCGGACGTCAGCGCGAACCGCCGGGTGCTCGCCGTGCTGACGTATCTGCGCGCATGACCGGCTTCCCGCCCCCAGGGCTCATACGGCCCTCACGGGCTCATCCGCAGGAGTGGTCCAGCAGCCCGGCCCAGGTGCGGGGACCGACCAGGCCGTCGATCTCATCGCCCCGGAAGCCGCAGGCCCGTTGGAAGACCTTCACCGAATGGGCGGTGCCCCGGCCGAAGACGCCGTCGACCCGGGTGGCGATGCCGTTGTCGTCGAGCTTGCGCTGCAGGAACCGTACGCAGGTCCCCTGGTCGCCCTGGGAGAGGAATGGCCGGGTCTTCGCACACCGGTTGGCAGAGGCCACCGCCGCGGAGGACGGTGCACCGGCTGAGGACGCGGACGCGGCACCGGCGGTCACCGGAGCACCGGTCAGTACGGCGGCGGACAGCAGCGCCGCGAGAAGTGTGCGGGATGCGTTCACGATCGATCTCCTTGTGTTCTGGTCGCGGTTGCGGTCGGCCGTGCCCGGTCGCCGACCGTGTGCCGGCGACCGGGCCGGGGCCTCAGGACACGAACAGCCTGGTCGGCTTCGGGTAGCCGGAGCGGTAGCCCTTCAGCTCGCGGATGTCGGACGGCTTGAGCTTGATGCAGCCGTTGGACTTGTAGTCGCCGTTGCCGTCCCAGCGGTAGGGGCTGTCGCCCCCGGTGCGCGGGCCCTGTGTGCCGTTGGGGCGCATCTCGCTGTGGATGAACAGGTCCGTGCGCCATGTGCCGCTGTGGCACTTATGGTTGCTCAGCAGCCAGGAGACGCCGTTCACGCCGTGCGACCCGCCGTTGTGGTGGTCGTAGAAGGCCTTGATGGCGTACTCGCCGTTGGGCAGCCAGCCCCGGTTGCGGGCGCAGGTGTCCTTGCTGCCGTTGCCCGACCCGGCGCGCCAGCTGTTCACCGTGTGGCTGTGCGGGTGGTCGGGGTTGTTCATGTTCACATAGACCAGGCTCAGCCGGGAGTTCGACGGGTTCCTGGAGTTCTTCTTGAACGTCAGGTACGTGTAGCTCCTGCCCGCGGCCGCGACGCCGGCACTGTGCGTGCCGGTGGCGGCGGTCGCCTTCGGTGCGGTGGCCGACGAGGAGTCGGCCGCCACGGCGGTGATGGCCGTGCCCGACAGGACCAGCCCGGCGGCCGCCATCGTGACGGCGTACCGGACGCGCTTGACGTTGTGCATCTGCTGTCTCCTTAAAGTGAGAGGCCGTGGCCGAGATGAAGTGGTGGTGATGGGGCGCGCTGGATGGGTGAGAGCCGCGCGGTGGGTGAGGGGCAGGCGGGGCCTGCTATCCGGCGGTGCGTGTCACCGCGGAACGTCGCGGTCCGCCGGGTCCGGTACACCGTGGCACGGTGCGAACCGCGGGGCGGAACGGCGCGATGTGCGGCAATCCGTGACGGCACCCGTGTGGAACGGCCCGTGATGGCGGGTCACCGAGCGGAACCGCCGATGTGGCGGCGCCGGTCGCACGTGCGTCGATCCGCTCTGGCATGGCCGTACCTCCGGTCTGTCGCTGGAACGTTGGGGGCCGTCATGGCCGGGCATGTGACCGCTGCGCGTGAGGAGCGACCGCCCGTGCCCGGCCATGCGCACCGGTCTGCTCCCGCACCACCCGTGCACCGATCCGGTGCCACGGCCGCAGCGGAAGCACGGCTCCCGGCGGCCGCCCCCGTGCCCGGCTGCCGGTGATGCCCAACGTACGGGCCGCGACCACTGCGCACATCGGGGCCACCCCTGAGTCGAACCGGTCCGCGGTGCGTCACGTGAGCGGGCTCGGACGGCGACCGGTGACGACGATCGGTGCGCGTCACGCCGGCGGCGGCGTGTCCGGGGACGGCATGGCGCGCAGCACTGCCCTCGGGTCTGGTGCAGCTTTGGGTGACAGGGCCACCACTGTGCTGCGTGCCTTCGGCGACCTGGACAAGCGGCTCAAGCCACTGGCGGACTAACGGGAGTTCACTTACTGGGTCACCGAGCCGTACCGCAATCCGATGCCAGGCCCCATACCAGTGACTTAAGACGGTGGGCCGGTAGGGTGCGTGGCGGCGAGGTGCCGGGATGCCACGGCCGGGTCAGGTGAAGCCGGAGACGGACGAGCGGTTGTCGGATCGCATCGCGGTCGGGCTGCTGACACGGTCGTTCCCGCCGGAGCTGGTGGATCGGGTGGTTGCCGAGTGCGGGAGGTCAGGGCAGCGGAACCGGCTGTTGCCGCCACGCGTGGTGGTCTACTTCGTACTGGCGATGTGTTTGTTCTCCGGTCAGGGCTACGAAGAGGTCGCCCGGCTGCTGACGCACGGGCTGACCTGGGCGAAACGCTGGTCGGGTTCGTGGCACGTGCCGACCACGGCGGCGATCTCCAGAGCGCGTGTGAAGCTCGGTCCGGAACCGCTGAAGGCCCTCTTCACTCAGGTGGCCCGGCCGTTGGCGACGAAGGCGACTCAGGGTGCCTTCTATGACCGGTGGCGTCCTGGCCTTGGTCTCCTCCGGCATCTTCCCCGTCACAGCCTCCTGGCCTGCGGCTTCACCCGCGTCCCACACCTCGCCGACCCGCCGGCGGGCGACCAGCCATTCGTCCCACTCCGACTGCGCCGCTTCCAGCTCGGCCTGCAACTCCTCCACCCGCTTCCGGGCCGCACGTTCCCGCTCCTCCAGCCGCCCCAGCACCGACGCCATCACACACCTCCACGGACGCCACTTCCACGGACGCACCGGACCTACCTTGCACACTCCGAAACCATGCCTGACCAGCACAGACTCAGCCACCACACTCGGTTTCGAGAAACCCTCTGAAGCAGCCATCGGTACGGGAGTGTCTAATCAACGGCGGATCTGTTGATCATGGAGACGCCAAGTGAGTGAGATGACGATCGAGCACGAGTCCGTGGCTGAGCCGGTCGGT
>NZ_JBEXLP010000165.1:0-7251 GCF_040610035.1 Streptomyces sp. NPDC004542 | reverse complement strand
GGCCGGCGCCGCCGGACACCCGGATCCCGCTGGTGCGCGACGTGATGGACGTGCCCGCCGCCTGTCTGCGTGACGACCTGCCGTACCGCGACATCGCCCGCCTGCTGGCGCGCGAGCGGGTCGGCGCCGTCCCGGTCGTGGACGCCGAGGACCACGTGGTCGGCGTCGTCTCGGAGTCCGATCTGCTGGCGAAGGTGGCCTTCGAGGCCTCCGGTCACCGGCCCGGACCCATCGGAAGGCTGCGCGAACGACGGCTGCACGGCAAGGCGCGCGGTGAGACGGCCGCCGACCTGATGACGAGCCCGGCGGTCACGGTGCTGCCGGGCGCGACGGTCGCCGAGGCCGCCTGGCTGGCCGCGCTGTCCCGGCTCAGGCGGCTCCCGGTCGCCGACGGCGCGGGCCGTCTGGTCGGTGTCGTGCGCCGCGACGCGCTGCTCCAGGCCCTCATCAGGGACGACGCGGGGATACGCGCGGAGGTCGAGGCCAGGATCGAGGCCTGTTGCCCGCCGCGGGACCGGGGGACGGTCGAGGTGGCCGTCCATGACGGCGTCGTGGAACTGACCGGACGGATGCCGTCGGCCACCTCGGCCCGGCTGGTCGCGGAGGTGGAGGACATCGCCGACGTCGTCGAGGTGAAGAACCTGCTCACCGCCGTCTGAGCCGTCCGACGGAGAGCACCGAAGAGCACCGGAGAGCACCGGAGAGCACCTGCGGGCCGCCCGATCCGAGGTTCGCAGGGCTTCCTACCGCACACCCGCTCCCCGGGTGAGGTCGAACTCGACGTCCACCACGCCCTCGACGGCTCGCACCAGGCGCGCGGCCACCGGCACCAGAGCGGTGTCGCGGACCTTGCCCGTCAGCGTGGCGACTCCGTCGTGCACGTCGACCTCGACGGACGAGGACGGCGGCGAGAAGAGGGACGACACGATGTCGTGCCGGATCTCCTCGGCGATGTCCTCGTCGTCGCGCAGGAAGACCTTGAGCAGGTCGGCGCGGCTGATCATGCCCTGCAGCAGACCCGTCTCGTCGACCACGGGCAGCCGCTTGACCTTCTCGCGGGCCATGATCCGCGCGGCCTCGGCCAGGCCGGCGTTCGCCCGGACGGTGATCGCGGGTGAGGACATCAGGTCCCCCGCGGTCAGTGCGCCGGCCTTCGCCACGTCGGCGGGCCGGCGCACCAGCGCGTACCCCTCCTCGGGGCTGTCCCGGAGTTCCTCGGTGGGCAGCAGGTCGGCCTCGGAGACCACGCCGACGACCCGTCCCTCGCCCTCGAGCACGGGGAGGGCGCTGATCTTCCAGTCCTGCATCATCTCCACGATCACCTTGAACGAGGCCCGCCGGCCGACGGAGGCGACGGTGTGGGTCATGACATCGCTGACGCTGCGCGGGGTGCCGTACATCAGGTCTCCTTCGGTTGGCCGGGACGGTCGCGGCGCGAGCCGGCGGGGCCGGGGGCGGCGGACACGGCCGGCCAGGTCAGTGCACGGGTGATGTCGGAGAGGGTGAGGATGCCGACGAGGCGGCCCTCGTCGAGGATCAGGGCGCGGCGCAGCGGACTCGTCTCCAGGCGGGGGAGCAGGTCGAGCACGGGTTCCCCGGGGGCTGCCACCACGACGTCGCCGAGGGGACGCATCACGTCGCGGACCGTCGTGCCCGCACGGGCCTGCGGCGGCGTCGCGTCGATCTGCCGAAGGGTGAGCACGCCGCCCACCGAGCCGTCGGCCGCGAGCACCGGGAACGCGGAGTGGCGGTAATGGCCGAAGGGTCCCTCGGCCAGGAAGCCGGCCAGGGTCGCCGTGGCCGGCACGGTGACCGGGTTCGGTGTCATGACCCGGCTGACCGGGACACCGCCGAGCAGGTTGCGCATCTCCGCCTGGCGGGCCTCCGCGGTGGCCGCGGCGATGAGGAACCAGCCGATCAGCGCCGGCCACAGGCCGGACAGGTCACGCCCGTACAGCACGGCCACGAACCCGGCGACCACCAGGAGCCAGCCCAGCGCCCGGCCCGCCGACGACGCGCCCCGGGTGGCCCGCAGCCGGTCGCCGGTGCGGTGCCACAGGAAGGCGCGCAGCAGCCGTCCTCCGTCCAGCGGCGCGGCGGGCAGCGCGTTGAAGACGGCGAGCAGCACGTTGATCGCGGCGAGCCAGGCGAACGCCTCGACCACGAGCCCGGACACGTGGAGCGCGTCGAGTCCCGCGGCCACGCCCGCGAGCACCCCACCGGCCAGCAGGCTGGTGAGCGGGCCCACCCCGGCGATGCGCAGCTCCGCGGCCGGCGTCGGCGCCTCGTCGTGCAGGCGGGCGGCGCCGCCCAGCATCCACAGGGTGATGCCGTCCACCCGGACGCCGTTGCGGCGGGCGACCACGGCATGCGCCAGCTCGTGCACCAGCAGGGAGCCGAGGAAGACGACGGCGGTCAGCAGGGCGAGGGCCCAGTACACGGCGGGGGCCTGACCGGGGTGGGCCGCCGGGAACCGGCCGCGCGCCAGCGCGACCGTCACCAGGGCGAAGATGACCAGGACACTCCAGTGCAGGCCGACCCGCACGCCGGCGATCCGGCCGAGGGACAGCGTCTCGTTCATGCAGTCCATCGTCCTGCGCCGGTCGTCTCGCGGGCAGGGACCGATGGGCTCGAAACAGGGACGATCGGCCTGGGGTGCGACGACTCGTCGCCCCCGCGGTTCAGCCGTCCTGCGGCGCCTCGTCCCGCGCGGTGAGCAGGACCCCTGTGATCAGGTCGGGATGGATGCGGACCGCGTGGTCCGTGCCCGGCTGCGCCGCCCAGGGCTCCAGCAGCGCCCGGATGCGCACCAGTTCGCCGGGATCGGTCACCGGCCGGGCGTAACCGGTGACCACCACGCTCCAGCCGAGATGCGTGTCGGGGTCGATGACGTCCGCCTCGTAGGCGACGACGACACCGGTGCGGTCAGCCGGTCCGGCCTGGCAGGTGAGGCCCGATTCGTCGTGGGTGCGGATGACGATGTCGCCGCCGTCGAGGACGTGGTTGACCGGACGCACGGTGGGCAGGGCCTGCCGGGTGAAGACGATCCTCCCCAGAGAGACGCTGCCGAGCAGCCGCAGCGCCTCGGCACGGTCGAGGTCGATGCGCCGGCGTGGCGGGCGGTCGTTACGGATCATGGCTGGCTTCTTCGCTGACTGGCCGGCTTCCTCGCGGGTGTGCCGCTTCCCGCCGGCCGGCTTCGGGACGCCCTCCGCTCGGCGAGCGGCGGAGCGAGACGCGGGCGGAGCGACGCCGCGGGGGATCGGCGCCGCTCCTGCATTCACCGTCGCCCATTTCTTCCTCCTCCTCCAGTGCCGGTCGGGCCTGATCGAATGGGCCGGACGGCCCCGCCGCCGGAGCTCACCTGCTGTCGCTCGGGTCCGTGCCGTCGAGCGCGGCCCGGCCCGCCTCCAGTCGGGCCACCGGGACCCGGAACGGCGAGCAGGAGACGTAGTCCAGGCCGGCCCGGTGGAAGAAGTGGATCGACTCGGGGTCGCCGCCGTGTTCGCCGCAGACGCCGGTCTGCAGGCCGGGGCGGGCGGCCCGGCCCTCCTCGACGGCGATCCGGACCAGCCGGCCCACTCCCTCGTGGTCGAGCGTCTCGAACGGCGAGGCGGTGAACACGCCCTTGTCGAGGTAGGCCGAGAAGAACGCGGCCTCCACGTCGTCGCGGGAGAAGCCCCAGGTGGTCTGGGTGAGGTCGTTGGTGCCGAAGGAGAAGAACTCCGCCTCCTGCGCGATCCGGCCGGCCGTGAGCGCGGCCCGGGGCAGCTCGATCATCGTGCCGACGGGGCAGTGGACGGGGATGCCGGTCTCCGCGGTGACCTCGTCCAGGACCCGTGTCACGTCCTCGCGGGTGAGCCGGAGCTCCTCGACGGCGCCGACGAGCGGCACCATGATCTCGGCCCGCGGGGATCCGCCGGCGCGGGTGCGCTCGACGACCGCCTCGGCGAGCGCCCGCACCTGCATCGTCACCAGTCCCGGCACCACCAGTGCGAGCCGCACGCCGCGCAGCCCGAGCATCGGGTTCTCCTCGTGCATCCGGTTCACGGCCTCGAGCAACTCCACGTCGTGCTCGTCCGGCCGGCCGCCGGCGGCCTCGGCGGCGGCGATCCGCACGGCGAGGTCGGTGCGGTCGGGCAGGAACTCGTGCAGCGGTGGATCCAGCAGCCGGACGGTGACCGGCAGGCCGTCCATCGCCTCCAGGATGGCCGCGAAGTCCTCGCGCTGGAGCGGCAGGAGAGCCGCCAGGGCCCGGTTCCGCTCGGCGTCCGAGCGGGCCAGGATCATCTGTTCGACGAGCTTGCGCCGCTCGCCGAGGAACATGTGCTCGGTGCGGCACAGTCCGATGCCCTGCGCCCCGAACCGCCGGGCGCGTGCCGCGTCCTGCGGGGTGTCGGCATTGGCCCGCACCTCCAGCCGGCGCACCGAGTCGGCGTGGTCCAGAGCACGGGCGACGGCCGTGACCGTGCTGTCCGTGTGCTCCCCGGTCTCCAGGTAGCGCATCGTCGCGGAGGCGACCAGCGGGACCGCGCCCGCGTACACGGCACCCGTGGATCCGTCCACCGAGATGACGGTGCCCTCGTCGACCACCGTGCCGTCCCTGGTGGTGAAGCGTCGCGCCCCGGTGTTGACGGTGATGTCCTGGGCGCCGCACACACAGACCTTGCCCATGCCACGGGCGACCACCGCCGCGTGGCTGGTCTTGCCGCCGCGGCCGGTCAGCACCGCGCGCGCGGCGACCATGCCGGGCAGGTCGTCGGGCGTGGTCTCCTCCCGCACGAGCACGACCCGCTCGCCGGCCGCGGCCCGGCGTACTGCCTCCGCGGAGTCGAAGACGGCCGCGCCGACCGCCGCGCCGGGGGAGGCCGGTACACCGTGAGCGAGTACGTCTCCCGTCGCGCCGGTGTCGAAGCGGGGGAACATCAGTCGTGCCAGTGCGTCGCCGCTGACCCGGGCCAGGGCCTCGTCGGCCGTGACCAGTCCCTCCTCGACCAGTTCGGCGGCGATGGCGAAAGCGGCCTCGGCGGTGCGTTTGCCCACCCGGGTCTGCAGCATCCACAGGGTGCCGCGCTCGATGGTGAACTCGATGTCGCACAGGTCGCGGTAGTGCCGTTCCAGGGTCTGGGCGTGATCGCGCAGTCGTCGGTACGAGCGCGGGTCCAGCCGTTCCAGCTCGGCGAGCGGCACAGCGTCCCGGACGCCCGACACGACGTCCTCGCCTTGCGCGTCGGACAGGTAGTCGCCGTACAGGCCCGGGCGACCGGTCGCCGGATCGCGGGTGAACGCGACGCCGCTGCCGGAGCCCGGACCGAGGTTGCCGAACACCATGCGCTGCACGGTGACCGCCGTGCCCAGGTCGTCCGGGATGTGCTCGCGCCGCCGGTACAGGCGGGCGCGCTCGGCGTTCCAGGACCGGAAGACGGCGAGGACCGCCTCCTGCAACTGCCGGGCGGGGGACTGCGGGAAGTCCTGGCCCGTCTCGTCGCGGATCACGCTCTTGTACGTCTCCACCAGCCAGGCGAGGTCACCCGCGTCCAGGTGCAGGTCGTCGGGGGCCTCACGGGCCTCCTTGAGCAGGGTCATGGCCTCCTCGAACAGAGCCGGATCGACTCCCATCACCGTGCTGCCGTACATCTGGACGAGCCGGCGGTAGGAGTCCCAGGCGAAGCGCTCGCTGCCGGACACCTTGGCCAGGCCGAGCACGGAGTCGTCGTTCAGGCCGATGTCGAGGACCGTCTCCATCATGCCCGGCATGGAGAAACGCGCTCCGGAGCGGACGGAGACCAGCAGCGGATCGTCCGGCTGGCCGAGCAGCCGCCCGGCGGCGGTCTCCAGTGCCGACAGGTGGCGGGAGAGCTCCGCCGACATGCCCTCCGGTTCCTCGCCGGTGGCCAGGAAGCTGCGGCAGGCCTCGGTGGTGACGATGAACCCCGGTGGCACCGGCAGGCCCAGCCGGGTCATCTCGGCCAGGTTCGCACCCTTGCCGCCGAGCAGGCCGGCCAGGTCGCGTCCGCCGTCCTGGAAGTCGTAGACGTAACGGCTCATGACGCCTCTTTTCGGCTCCGGGGTCTCCTACGTCTCCAGCGTCGGACGGACTGGGCCGCCGAAGGAGGTGCTCTCCGGCCCCAGGGGTGGGCCGACCGGCCCCCAAGCGCGGCCGCGGCCGCGGTGGGCGTGATCCGGGGCCGACGAGCGGTCCACGGCGGGCGCGTACCGGGTTTCACTGCGGGCGAATATTGGGCAAACCAGACAATTCATCGGTTTCCGTCGTGAGCGTCGAGGGGACTTGAGGAGCGTGGTGGCAAGCCCGGATGAGCCCCGCGTATCGCTGCCGCAGCTGAAGCTCGACGAGCTGCTGGAGGAGCTGCAGGCGCGGATCAACGCGGCCCGGGGCACCCGGGACCGGGTGCACAGCCTGCTGGAGGCGGTGCTCGCCGTCGGCCGGGAGCTGGACCTGGAGCAGGCCCTGCACTCCATCGTGGAGGCGGCCGCCGCCCTGGTGGACGCGGAATACGCGGCTCTCGGCGTCATCGGACCGGACGGTGTACGGCTGTCCGCCTTCTACACGGTGGGCGTCACCGAGGAGGAGATCTTCCGGATCGGTCCGTACCCGGAAGGCCACGGCATCCTCGGCGAGCTGATCCGGCACCCGGAGCCGCTGCGGCTCGCGAAGATCGCCGAGCACCCGGCCTCGCACGGCCTGCCGCCGAACCATCCGCAGATGAACAGCTTCCTCGGGGTCCCGATCCGGGTTCGCGACCAGGTCTTCGGCAATCTCTACCTGACCGAGAAGCGTGGCGGCGCGCAGTTCGACGAGGAGGACGAGTCGGTGCTGTCGATGCTGGCGGTGGCGGCCGGGGTGGCGATCGACAACGCGCGGCTGTACGAGGACTCGCGGCTGCGCGAGCGCTGGCTGCGGGCGAACGTGGAGATCACACACAGCCTGATGTCGGGCGGCGAACGTTCCGAAGTCCTGAGCCTGATCGCCGAACGGGCCCGGGAGAACACGGTCTCGGCGCTGGCGGCGGTCGCGATGCCCATGGAGGACGACGGATCCCTCGCCGTCGAGATCGCCGTGGGCATGGACGCCGAGGCGCACCGGGGACTGGTGCTCCCCCTGCGCCGGACCCTGATGGGACTGGCGTACTCCGCCGCCGCCCCGGTGGCCAGCGAAGACGTGGCCCACGACGCACGGATCTCCCAGGAGCCGCCGCGCTTCGCCGGACTCGGCCCGGCCGTCGCCGTCCC
>NZ_JBEXLP010000164.1:0-7454 GCF_040610035.1 Streptomyces sp. NPDC004542 | reverse complement strand
TGGCCCGGCCCGAGCACCCGGTCCAGATCCCGCTGCGCATCGACACCACCGCCCTCGCCGCCCGCGGTGAGGAACTCCCCGCCCTCCTCAAGGGCCTGACCCGCACGCCTACCCGCAGGACCGCGCGCTCGGCCGCCGCCGCGGACGGCGACACGCTGGCCCAGCGGCTCGCGGGGCTCGACGAGGCCCAGCGGGAGCGGCTGCTGCTCGACCTGGTGGGCAAGCACGTCGCCGCGGTGCTCGGCCACTCCGGCAGCGATGCCGTCGGCGCCGACCGGGCCTTCAAGGACCTCGGCTTCGACTCGCTGGCGGCCGTCGAACTGCGTAACGCACTCGGCGCGGAGGCCGGGATCCGGCTGCCCGCCACCCTCGTCTTCGACTACCCGACCGCACGGGCCGTGGCCGGCTACCTCAAGAGCCGCGTCGCCCCCGACACCCAGTCCCTGCCGGCTGCCACCCCGGCCGCGTCGGCCCCCGCCCGGCCGGCGGGCGCCGACGAGCCGATCGCCATCATCGGTATCAGCTGCCGGTTCCCCGGCGGGGTACGGTCTGCCGAGGACCTGTGGCAGGTGGTCGCCGAGGGCCGCGACGTCGTCTCCGGCTTCCCCGAGGACCGCGGCTGGCTGCTCGACTCCCTGTACGACCCCGAGCCGGGCACACCGGGGCGGACGTACACCCGACAGGGCGGATTCCTCTACGACGCCAACGAGTTCGACCCCGAGTTCTTCGGGATCATGCCGCGCGAGGCGATGGCGATGGACCCGCAGCAGCGCCTGCTGCTCCAGGGCGCCTGGGAGGCCTTCGAGCGGGCCGGTATCGACCCGGAGTCGCTGCGCGGCAGCCGTACCGGCGTCTACGCCGGTGTCATGTATCACGACTACCGCAGCCGGCTGCCGCACGTACCCGAGGACCTGACGGGCTACATCGGCAACGGCAGCGCCGCCAGCATCGCCTCCGGCCGCGTCGCCTACACCTTCGGCCTGGAAGGCCCGGCCGTCACCGTGGACACCGCGTGCTCGTCGTCCCTGGTCGCCCTGCACATGGCGGTGCAGGCGCTGCGCCAGGGCGAGATCGGCATGGCGCTGGCCGGCGGTGTCACCGTCATGGCGACCCCGGAACTGTTCGTCGACTTCAGCCAGCAGCGCGGACTGTCCGCGGACGGCCGCTGCAAGGCCTTCGCCGGCGCCGCCGACGGCACCGGCTGGTCCGAGGGGGCCGGCCTGCTGCTGGTGGAGCGCCTGTCCGACGCCCGCCGCAATGGCCACCCGGTCCTCGCCGTCATCCGCGGCAGCGCCATCAACCAGGACGGCGCCAGTAACGGCCTGACCGCCCCCAACGGCCCCTCCCAGCAGCGCGTCATCAAGCAGGCGCTGGAGTCCTCCGGCCTGAGCCCGGCCGACGTCGACCTGATCGAGGGCCACGGCACCGGCACCCGGCTCGGCGACCCCATCGAGGCCCAGGCGCTGCTCGCCACCTACGGCCGACAGCGCCCCGCCGACGACCCGGTGTGGCTGGGTTCCATCAAGTCCAACATGGGCCACGCCCAGGCCGCGGCCGGCGTCAGCGGTGTCATCAAGGCCGTCATGGCCCTGCGCAACGAGACGATGCCGCGCACCCTCCACGTCGACGAGCCCTCCCCGCAGGTCGACTGGACGGAGGGCAACGTGCGGCTGCTGACCGGGGAACGCCCCTGGCCGCGCGCCGAACGGCCGCGCCGCGCCGGCGTCTCCTCGTTCGGGCTCAGCGGCACCAACGCGCACATGATCATCGAGGAGGCGCCCGCTCCGGACCCCGAGCCGACCGCCCCGGCACCGACCCGGACCCTGCCCGCCGTGCCGCTCGTCCTCGGTGCCCGCACCGCCTCCGGCCTGCGCCGCCAGGCCGGGCAGCTGAAGTCCTGGCTGGCCCAGGACCCCGGGCGCGACCTGCTGGACACCGCGCTGTCCTTGGTGACCACCCGCTCCCCGCTCGACCACCGGGCCGTCGTCGTCACGACCGGCCGCGACGACGCGCTCGCCGCGCTGGCCGCCGTCGCCGCCCAGGAGGAACGCCCCGGCACCGTCGTCGGCGCCACCGCGCCCGGCGCTCCCCTCGCGTTCCTCTTCTCCGGACAAGGCGCCCAGCGCCCCGGCATGGGCCGCGAACTGTACGCCGCCTTCCCCGAGTTCGCCGCCGCGCTGGACGCCGTGTGCGAACACCTCGACCCGCACCTGCGGCGCCCGCTGCGCGAGGTCATGTTCGCCGCGGCCGAGACCGACGGCACGTCCGACCTCAACCGGACCGTCTACACCCAGAGCGCCCTGTTCGCCTTCGAGGTGGCCCTCTACCGGCTGCTCCGGTCCTGGGGCGTCACCGCCGACGTCCTGATGGGCCACTCCGTCGGCGAAATCGCCGCCGCCCACGTCGCCGGCGTGCTGTCCCTGGCCGACGCCTGCGCCCTGGTCGCCGCCCGCGGCCGGCTCATGCAGGCACTGCCGGAGGGCGGCGCCATGATCGCCGTACAGGCCACCGAGGAGGAGGTGCTGCCGCTGCTCGACGCGTCCGTCGGCATCGCCGCCCTCAACGGTCCCACCTCCGTCGTACTCTCCGGCGACGAGGACCGCGTGCTCGCCGTCGCCGCCCACTTCGGCGGTCTCGGCCGCAGGACCAGCCGGCTGCGGGTCTCGCACGCCTTCCACTCGCCGCTGATGGAACCCATGCTGGAGGACTTCGGCCGGGTCGCGGCAGGTCTCACCTACGGCACCCCGTCGATCCGCATCATCTCCAACGTCACCGGAGAGCAGGCGCGCCCCGAGGAACTGGCGAGCGCCGACTACTGGGTGCGGCACGTCCGCCGGGCCGTGCGCTTCGCCGACGGCGTCCGCCGCCTCGAGGCCGACGGCGTCACCCGCTACCTCGAGGTCGGCCCCGACGGAGTGCTCAGCGCCCTCGCCGCGGCCTGCCTGGAACACGACGGCCACGCCGTCGTCCCCGCCCTCGCCAAGGACACGCCCGAACCGCGGGCCCTGCTCACCGCCCTCGCCCGGCTGCACGTGCACGGCGCGGGCCCCGACTGGGCCGCTCTGCTGGCCGGTACCGGTGCGGTACGCCGGCTCGACCTGCCCACCTACGCGTTCGAGAAGCGCCGCTACTGGCTGGACGCCACCCCCTCCCCGGACTCCGGCGGCGCCGAGGGCATCGGCCAGCAGCCCGGCGGGCACCCCCTGCTCGGCGCCGTGGTCGTCTCCCCGGAGGACGGCGGCATCGTCCTCACCGGCCGCCTCGCCATGGACAGCCAGCGCTGGCTCGCCGACCACAACGTCCTCGGCACCCTGCTGCTGCCCGGCACCGGCTACGTCGAACTCGCCCTGCGCGCCGGTGAGGAGGTCGGCTGCGACCTCGTCGAGGAACTCACCATCGAGCAGATCATGCCGCTGACGGCCACCGGCGGCACGGCCGTCCAGGTCCTCGTCGGCGCCGCGGACACCGCCGGCCGCCGCTCCCTCGCGGTGTACTCGCGGGCGGAGAACGCCCCCGAGCACATCGGCTGGACCCGCCACGTCTCCGGCTTCCTCGCCTCCTCCGACGGCCCCGCCGCCCCGCCCGCACCCCTGGGCGCCGTCGCCTGGCCGCCGCCCGGCGCCGAAGCCGTCGACATCAGCGACGTCTACGACTACCTCACCAGCCAGGGCTACTACTACGGACCTACCTTCCGCGGTCTAAAGGCCGTCTGGCGGCACGGCGACGACGTCTACGCCGAGGTCGCCCTGCCCGACGAAGCCCGCGAGGAGGCCGCCGGCTACCGCATCCACCCCGCGATGCTGGACGCCGCGCTCAGCGCCACCGACTTCCTCGGCGGCTACCGGCCCCAGGACGTCGGCGGCTCGCACCTGCCGTTCGCCTGGACCGGGGTCTCGCTGCACGCCGGCGGTGCCGCCCGCCTGCGCGTCAGACTCAACTCCATCGGCCCCGACGCCGTACGGCTGGAACTCGCCGACGGCTCCGGCCTGCCCGTCGCCACCATCGAGTCCCTCGTCGTCCGCGCCATCACCCCCGACCGGGTCGCCGCCGCGACCGCCGCCTCCACCGGCACCGAGCAGCGCGAAGCCCTGCACCGGATCGGCTGGAGCCACCTGCCGCTCGGCACCGCGGGCGGCGCCGGAGCCGGCCGGTGGGCCGTCCTCGGCGCGAGGGCGGCGGACGCCGGCGTCGACGACACCGTGCCCGCCCACCCCGGCCTGGCGGCCTTCACCGCGGCCCTCGACGCCGGGGACGCCGTGCCCGACCTGGTCCTGTACCCGTGCCCCCGGCCCGCCGGGGACGTCCCCGACGCCGTCCGGGCGGTACTGGACGACGTACTGGGGGTGCTGCGCGCCTTCACGGCCGACGAACGCCTCAGCGGCACCCGGCTGATGGTGATCACCCGGGACGCCGTCGCAGTCGACGACGACAGCCTCGAGGCGGTCGATGTCGTCCAGGCCTCCGTCTGGGGCCTGGTGCGCGCCGCCCAGCAGGAGACGCCGGGCCGGATCCTGCTCGCCGACCTCGCCGACGGCAGCCGCGTCACCCCGCCGCTCGCCGCCCTGGGCGAGCCCGAGTTCGCCGTACGCGGCAGCGACGTCCGCGTCCCCCGGCTCGCCGGCATCCCCGTCGACGCCCCCGGACGGCCCGCCCCCTGGGACCCCGACGGCACCGTTCTCATCACCGGCGGCACCAGCGGCCTCGGCGCCCTTCTCGCCCGGCGCCTCGTCACCGAGCACGGCATCCGGCACCTGCTGCTGACCAGCCGCTCCGGCCCGAACGCGGCCGGCGCCGGGGAACTGGCCGCGGAACTCGAAGCCGCCGGCGCGACGGTCACGGTCGCCGCCTGCGACGCCGCCGACCGCGACGCGCTCGCCGCCGTCCTCGCCGCCGTCCCCGACGACCGCCCCCTGCGCGGTGTCGTGCACGCCGCCGGCGTCATGGACAACGCCCTGGTCGGCGCCCTGACCGCGGAGCAGATGGACGCCGTGCTGCGGCCCAAGGCGGATGCCGCCTGGCACCTGCACGAACTCACCCGCGACCTCGACCTGACCGCGTTCGCCCTGGTGTCCTCCTGCGCCGGCCTCCTGGTCGGCGTCGGCCAGGGCAACTACGGAGCCGCCAACCGCTTCGTCGACGCCCTCGCCGCCCACCGCCGCGGCCAGGGTCTGCCCGCCACCTCCCTGGCCTACGGACTGTGGACGGTCCGCACCGGCCTCGGCGGCGGCGTCACCGAAGCCGACCTGCACCGCATGGGCCGCCTCGGCATGCCCGCCCTGTCCACCGACGAAGGCCTCGCCCTCTTCGACGAGGCGGTCGCCCTGGACGAGGCCGTCCTCGTGCCGGTCCGCCTGGAGCCCACCGCGCTCGCCGCCGCCGCCGACGAGGAACTCTCCCCGCTGTTCCGCGAGATCGTCCGTACCGCCCGCCGTACCGCGGCCCGCCCCGCCAGGACCCGCGCCCCGCAGGCCGCGGCTCCCGCGGCGCACACGAGCGCGGCACAGGGCACCCTGGAGGAGCAGCTCGCCGCCCTGGGCCGTCCCGCACGCGAACGCGTCCTGCTCGACCTGGTCCGCACCCACGTCGCCGCCGTACGCCACGACGAACCGCAGGCCATCGACGTCGCCAAGGGGTTCACCGAACTGGGCCTCGACTCGCTGGCCGCGATCGAACTGCGCAACCGGCTTCAGAAGGCGACCGGACTGCGGCTCCCGGCGACCCTGATGTTCGACTATCCCAGCACCGACGTGCTCGCCGCCTACCTGCTGGAGGAACTGGCGCCGGCCCTCCCGGACGTCGACGAGTCGCAGGCCGGCGGCACCGCCGAACCCGACGAGGCGACCGTCCGCAGGGCTCTGGAGTCCCTCTCCGTGGCCCGTCTGCGCGACGCCGGGCTGCTGGACGGCCTGCTCGCCCTCGCCGGCCAGGACACCGCACCGACCGCGGCCGCCGAACCGGCCGAGACCCCCGCCGACCGTACCGACGCCATCAAGAGCATGGACATCGACGACCTGGTACGCGCCGCACTGTCGACCGACGAAACCAACTGAGTGTCCGGGCCCCGCCGGCCGCACCGAGCGAGAGGTTTACCTTCACCGTGGACGCATCCGTCGAGCAGATCGTCGAGGCGCTCCGAAAGTCCATGCTGGACAACGAACGCCTGCGCCGGCGCAACGCCGAACTCTCCGCCGCCGCGACCGAACCGATCGCCGTCATCGGCATGGCCTGCCGCTATCCGGGAGGCGTGGCCTCCCCGGAGGAGCTGTGGCAGCTGGTCGCCGACGGCGTGGACGCCGTGACCGGCTTCCCGACCGATCGCGGCTGGGACATCGACGGCGTCCACGACCCCGAGCCCGGCAAGCCCGGACGCACCGTCGCCCGCGAGGGCGGATTCCTGCACGACGCCGCCGACTTCGACCCCGCCTTCTTCGGCATCAGCCCGAACGAGGCCCTGGTCATGGACCCCCAGCAGCGCCTGCTGCTGGAGTCCTCCTGGGAGGCGGTGGAACGCGCGGGCATCGATCCGCTGTCCCTCAAGGGCAGCCGCACCGGCGTCTTCGCCGGCGTCATGTACCACGACTACGGCTTCGGCAGCAGTGACGGCAGCATCGTCACCGGCCGCGTCGCCTACACGCTCGGCCTCGAGGGCCCCGCGGTGACGGTGGACACGGCGTGCTCGTCGTCGCTGGTCGCGCTGCATCTGGCGGTGCAGGCGCTGCGTTCCGGCGAGTGCTCCCTCGCTCTCGCGGGCGGCGTGACCGTCATGACCAACCCCGACATGTTCGTCTACTTCAGCACCCAGCGCGGCCTCGCCCCCGACGGCCGCTGCAAGTCCTTCGCCGCCGCCGCCGACGGCGTCGGCTGCTCCGAGGGCGTCGGCATGCTGCTGGTGGAGCGTCTGTCCGACGCCCGCCGCAACGGGCATCCGGTGCTGGCCGTGGTACGGGGCAGCGCGATCAACCAGGACGGAGCCTCGAGCGGTCTCACGACGCCGAACGGGCCTTCGCAGCAGAGGGTGATCCGGCAGGCGTTGGCGGGTGCGGGTCTGTCGTCGGCCGACGTGGACGTGGTGGAGGCGCACGGTACGGGTACGACGCTGGGTGACCCGATCGAGGCGCAGGCGCTGATCGCGACCTATGGGCGGGACCGGGCGCAGGACCGTCCGCTGTGGCTGGGGTCGATCAAGTCGAATATGGGGCACACGCAGGCGGCGGCCGGGGTCGCGGGCATCATCAAGATGGTGATGGCCATGCGCAACGGGGTCATGCCCAAGTCGCTGTATGCCGGTGAGCCTTCGACGAAGGTGGACTGGGACGCGGGGGCGGTGGAGCTGCTGGCGGAGGCGCGTGAGTGGCCGGTGCCGCAGGACGGGCGGCCCCGCCGGGCCGGGGTGTCGTCGTTCGGGCTGAGCGGGACGAACGCGCACGTCATCGTCGAGGAGCCGCCGGCCGAGG
>NZ_JBEXLP010000163.1:0-7555 GCF_040610035.1 Streptomyces sp. NPDC004542 | reverse complement strand
CGACTCAAGTGCATCCGTGAACCGCCCGCCGCCACCAACTGACCAACGGCATCTGCGGCCGCGGGATCGAGCACGACCTCCTGGACCGGCAGCACCGCATGCCGCACCACCACCTGCACCGGCTCCCGCAACCCCTCCCACACGATCCCCGTGCGGTAGATGTCATGCCGGTCAACCACCCACTGCAACGCCTCCAGGAACCCCTCCAGCCGCTCCCCCGACTCGAAGGCCAGCACCGTCGGCACGACATACGCGTCATCGCCGCCGTCTGCCAGGAGGTGGTGGAAGAGCAGGCCCTCTTGCAGCGGCGCCAGCGGGTAGACATCCGCGACATTGGCCGCGCCACCCGGCACCCGCGCAACCACCCAACCGACCTCCTCGGCCGTCAGGTCCACCAGCGGCAGCATTTCTGCCGTGATCGTTTCTGCGTCCGTAGGTATCAAGTTCTCCGGTACGGCAACGAATTCGGGGCCGGACGCACTTGCCAGCCCGGCCGGTGTCGGCGTCTGGAACAACGCCCGCACCGACACCGAAACACCACGCGCCCGCAACCGCTCCACCAACGACACCGCGAGCAGCGAGTGCCCACCCAGCGCGAAGAAGTCGGCATCCACACCGACCCTCTCGACACCGAGCACCTCAGCGAACGCCTGGCACAGAATCTCCTCCTGCACCGTCACCGGCCCCCGGCCCACACCCGCCGCAACCGAATAATCCGGCACCGGCAACGCCCGACGATCCAGCTTCCCGTTCACCGTCAGCGGCAACGCCTCCAGCACCACCACCGCCGACGGCACCATGTACCCCGGCAACCGCTCCGCCGCGAACTCCCGAACCCCGTCCGCCAGACGCCTCGGCTCCGCCTCCCCGTCAGCGGGCACCACATAGGCGACAAGACGCCTACCACCCGCGGCATCCTCCCGGGCGACAACAGCGACCTGCGCCAACCCGGCATGGGCGGCCAGCGCCGACTGCACCTCACTGGGCTCCACCCGGAACCCGCGGATCTTCACCTGCTCGTCCGCACGCCCCGCGAACACCAACTGCCCATCCGCCGTCCACCGCGCCAGATCACCCGTGCGATACATCCGCTCGCCAACCGACGCAAACGGACAGGCCACGAACCGCTCCGCCGTCAACCCCGCACGACCGAGGTACCCTCGCGCCAAACCGGCGCCAGCGACGTACAGCTCCCCGACGACTCCGACCGGCACCACAGTCAGCGAGTCGTCCAGTACGAACACACGCGTGTTGTCCAGCGGCGCACCGATGGGCAGCGTCCCGCCCAGCGCATCCGGCTCGTTCACCGCATGCTGAGTGGCGCACAAAGTCACCTCGGTAGGCCCGTACAAATGTCGCACGGTGACCCCGGAACACGCTTCGATCACCCGCTCCACGGCGGCCACCGGTACCACGTCGCCGCCGGTCAGTACCTCTTCAAGCCCCTTGAAGCATTCTGGATCGCGCTCCGCGAGCACCCGGAACAGGCCTGCCGTCACATGCACATGCGTCAGCCCGAACTCAGCCACCCACGACCGCAACACGCCGCCGTCGACGAGCGCACCCACCGGTGCGACCACCACTCCGGCACCCGCGAGGAGGCCGGCCCAGATCTCGTACACGGAGGCGTCAAACACATGCGGGGCCTGGAAGAGCACTCGCGTCCCATCCGACAGCCCCCAGTGCGACGCCGACGCAAGTTCCACGACGTCGCGGTGCGTCGCCACCACTCCCTTCGGCACGCCCGTCGAGCCCGACGTGTACATCACATATGCCGAACACCCCGGCATCGGTGCGCCGTTCAGCTCGTGCTCGCGAAGCGCCGAGCCGGCCGACCGCGACAGTTCCGCCACCACCTCGGCACCGTCCATCACCAGCACCGGTACCTCTGCCGGCTCCGGAACCACCGACGCGTACTCCATAGACGTCAGCACGCACACCGACGTCGCGTCATCGAGCATGAACGCAATCCGCTCCGCGGGGTACGCCACGTCCACAGGCAGGTACGCGGCTCCTGCCTTCAGCACTCCCAGCAGCGCCACCACCAGGTCGATGCCGCGTTCCATGCACACCGCGACCGGCGACTCCGGACCGACACCCCGGCCCGCCAGAACGCGCGCCAGGCGGTTCGCCCGTTCGTCGAGTTCGGCGTACGAAAGCGACACGCCGTTCCCCACCAACGCCACCGCATCCGGTGTCCGCGCCACCTGCGTGGCGAACAGTCCCGGCACCGTGGTGTCCGGCATCTCCACGGCGGTGCCGTCCCCAGCCTCGATCAGCCGACGCCGCTCGGCCTCGTCCAGGACACCCACAGCACAGAGCCGTGTTTCCGGCGCCGCGGCGACCGTCTCGACGACCTTCAGCAGCCACGCCGTGATCCGTTCGGCCGTCTCTGGGGCAAAGAGGTCCGCCGCAGCGACCAGCCTGCCGCGGATCCCGGCCGGAGCACCGTGGGCATCGAACTCCTCTCCCACGGACACTTCGAGGTCGAACTTCGCGGATGACGCGCCGGCAGGGAGCGCCTCCACCTCAAGGCCGGGCAGGCTCAAGGCGGCCGAGCCCGTGTTCTGAACTGTCAGCATGACCTGGAACAACGGGTGCCGAGACAGCGAACGCGTGGGAGCAAGCTCCTCCACCAGCCGCTCGAACGGCACATCCTGATGCTCGAAAGCACCGAGCCCGGCCTCGCGAACCCGATCGAGAACCTCGTCGAACGTCGGGTTGCCAGAGAGGTCGGTGCGAATCACGAGACTGTTGACGAAGAAGCCGACCAGGTCGTCAAGCGCCTCGTCGGTACGGCCCGCGACAGCCGAACCGATAGGGATGTCGGTGCCCGCGCCCGCCCGGTTCAGCGTCATCGCCATGGCGGCCTGCAACAGCATGAACAGGGTCACCTCGCGCTCGCGCGCCATCGTGACCAGCCGCTCGTGCACTTCCGCGGGAATCTCCAACGGCACACGATGGCCCCGGTGGGAGGAGACTGCCGGGCGAGGCCGGTCGACGGGCAGCCGCAGCTCCTCCGGCGCATCCTCCAACGCGACGCGCCAGTAAGCGACTTGCTGCTGCAGGACGCTGTCTTCCTCGTCCTCGGTGCCCAACATCTCCCGCTGCCACAGCGCATAGTCCGCGTACTGCACCGGCAGTGGATCCCACCCAGGAGCCCTGCCCATCAAGCGTGCTTCGTACGCGACCGACAGGTCCCGCGCCAGCGGTCCCGTCGACCAGCCGTCGGCGGCGATGTGATGCATCACCAATACCAGCACTTGCTCACTCGGTCCCATCGCGAACAGCTGGGCCCGCACCGGGATTTCAGTGCTCAAGTCGAAGTCGTACTCAACCGCCTCCGCCACTGCACCGGCCAGCTCCTGCGGCGCCGGCTCGGCCACGGGCAGCTCGAATTCGGTTCCCTCGACGGGAAGTATCCGCTGGTACGGCTCGCCGTCCCTCACCAGGAACAGGGTGCGCAGAACCTCGTGCCGCCCGATGACGTCCCGCAGCGCGTCCTCCAGGGCCCCATGGTCGAGGTCACCGGTCAGCCGCAGCACCATCGAGGTGTTGTAAGTCGAGCCCGACCCCTCCAGCTTCGACAGGAACCACAGCCGACGCTGGGCGAATGAGAGTGGGATCACCGGGACTCCTCCTGCTTGCGCATCGGCCGCAGCGCGGGCCTGGCCTTCTTTTGCTGACTTCCTTGCTCTACGAGCCAGGCTGCGAGCCCGGCCGGGGTCGGGCTCGCGAAGACGGCCCTGATCGACAGCTCGGCGTCCAGCACCGTGCGCACCCTGCTCACCAGACGAGTGGCCAGCAGCGAATGCCCGCCTAGCGCGAAGAAGTTGTCATCGACCTTTACCGTCGGTATGCCGAGAAGCTGGGCGAACGCCTGGCACAGGGCCTCTTCCTCCCGGGTGGCAGGCTCACGGCCCGCCCCCGCCGCACCAGCGTGATCCGGGGCCGGCAGCGCCTTCCGGTCCAGTTTTCCGTTCGTCGTCAGCGGCAGCGCGTCAAGCACCACGACCGCGGCGGGAACCATGTACGGCGGCAGACGGTCGGCCGCGAACTCTCCTATCTCAGCGGGCAGTGCCCGGGCGTCCTCGGCCGGATCGACCGGCACGACATACGCGACCAGTTCCTTGTCCCCCGCGCCATCCGTGCGGGCAACCACCACGGCCTGTGCCACGAACGGGTGCGCCGTGACGGTGGCCTGGATCTCGCCGAGCTCGATCCGGAAGCCCCGGATCTTCACCTGATCATCTGCGCGCCCCGCGTACTCGAGGTTCCCGTCCGCACGCCAGCGCACCAGGTCCCCGGTCCGGTACAACCGCGATCCGGTCGGTCCGAACGGGTCCGCCACGAACCGCTCCCCGGTGAGTGCCGGACGCCGCAGGTAGCCGCGGGCCAGGCCCCTTCCTCCGATGTAGAGCTCGCCCACGATGTTGGTGGGAACCGGCGCCATCCGGCCGTCGAGGACATACACCCGGGCGTTGGAGATCGGCCGGCCGATCGGCGGAGTGCCTGCGGCCTCGCCAACCGTGTGCCACCCGGTCGAGTAGACCGTCGCCTCGGTCGGGCCGTAAATGTTCGCGACCCTGGCCCCCGGGAAGGCGTCGTGGACGCTGTCCACGACGTCGGCGGTCAGCGCCTCGCCGGCCAGAACCACCGTCCGGGGCCGCGCCTCCAGATCGCCGTCGCTCAAGACCCGGGAGAGTGCGGACGGCACGGCACTGATCAGGCTGACCGCCCAAGGTGTTCCGGGCCGGTCGATCAGGGTGAGCAGATCCTGGACGATTTCGACACTGCCGCCCGCTACCAGCGGCCCGAAGAGCTCGAACACCGATACGTCGAAGTTGAGCGAGGTCGACGCGAGCACCCGGGACAACTCGCCGTCGCTGAACGTGGTGGCGGCCCACGACAGCAACCCGGCCACCGACCGGTGCTCCACCAGCACCCCCTTGGGACGCCCCGTGGAACCCGAGGTGTAGATCACGTAAGCCGGATGCCCCCAGGTCAGTGGAGCCAGCCGCTCGTCTTGGTCCAGGACGCCTGTCTCAAGCCCCGCCAGAGCCTCTGTCACCGACGGCTCGTCCAGCGTGACCCGCGGTACATCGCCGGGCATCGATCGGCCACAGGCCTCGGTGTCAAGGACCACCACCGGCTCTGCGTCCTCGAGCATGAACGCCATCCGCTCTGCTGGGTACGCGGGGTCGATCGGCAGATACGCGCCGCCGGCCTTCAGCACGCCGAGCACGGCCACCGCGAGATCGACACCGCGCTCCATGCAGACCGCGACGACCGACTCCGGGCCCACACCGCGTCCGATCAGCAATCGGGCGAGGCTGTTCGCACGGGCGTCGAGGTCGGCATACGACACCTCGGTCCCCTGAGAGACCAGAGCGATGGCCTCCGGCGTACGTGCCACCTGAGCCTCGAACAGTTCGGGCAGCGTCGAAGGCGTCAGCTCGACCTCGGTGTCGTTCCACTCCGTCAGGAGCCGGTCCCGCTCGCCCGCGTCCAGCACCTCCACACCGTTCAGCGGCAGGTCCGATCCGGCGTCCAGTGCTGCCACCAGGTTCTCCGCAGTGGTGCGCAGCAACGCGCACACGGCCTTCGCGTCGGCCGGAGTGACAGCGTCGACGGTCACCCTGAAACCGGTGCCGAGATCGTCCACGGCCACGACGAGCGGGTAGTTGGTCCGCTCCCTGGTGAGCAGCGCGCTCACTCCGTCGAGCACGGTGTCCGCGCCCCGCCCGTCGCGAGGGGCGGTGGCGGCTCGGGCAGCGGTCTGGTTGTGCCGGTAGTTGAACAGCGACGTGAACAGTGGGCTTGTGCCCGGCAACCCGCTTGCCCGCTGGGCCAGTGCCAAGGGTGCGTGCTCGTGCAACAGGAGCTCCGCCAGCTGCTGGCGCAGGTCCGAGAGCGCTTGTCCTACCCCGGACGAATCGACGCGTACACGTATCGGCAGAGTGTTGATGAAGGGCCCTTGTACCCGGTCCGCGCCCGCGCCCGCGTTCATCCGCCCGAACAGGACGGTCCCGAAGACCACGTCGTCCCGGCCGCTGACCGCCGACAGGACGCGCGCCCACACCAAGTGGAACACTGTCGCCGCGCTCACCCCGAGCGAGCGGGCCAACTCCTTTATCCGATGAGCCAGTTTCTCATCAATGGCAAGCTGGGCGCGCTGCGAAGTCACGCCGTCACCGTGGACGTCCAGCAGGCCGTACGGCGCCGTGGTCTCCTCCACATCACCCAGCAGCTCGGCGAAGTAGCGCTCATGCTCTTCACGCGGCACACCCAGCCGCGCCTGCGCCACGAACTCCCGGAACGGCAGCGGGTAAGGCAACGACTCACCCTGCCCAGCCAGGAAGGCACCCAGTTCCTTCAGCAGCGCTTCCTGTGTGGTGTGATCCCGGACCATCTGATGGATACGGAGCAGACTCAGCCACCGCCCGCTGCCCGGCTCTGGCGCGATGTGCACCCGTATGAGCGGTGCGCTGCGCAGATCCATCCAGCCGCCGCCGAGCTCGACCAGCTGCCCCACGGCATCCGTCGCCTCGGGGTCGAGCACGACCTCGTCGACTGGTAGAGCCGCTTGCCGCAGCACCACCTGGACCGGTTCCGGCAGCCCCTCCCAGATGATCGCCGTGCGGTAGATGTCATTCCGGTCGATCACCTGTTGGAGGGCACCGAGGAACGCGTCCAGCCGATCCCGGGAGTCGAATCCCAGCACGATCGGCAGCACATATACGTCATGGTTTCTCTGATTGGCCATCAGGTGGTGGAAGAAGATGCCTTCCTGTAGCGGTGCCAGCGGGTAGACGTCCGCGACGTTCGCCGCGCCGCCCGGCACCTGCGCGACCACTCGCTCGGTCTCCTCGGCGGACAGCTCGACCAGCGGCAGCATCGCCGGCGTGATCTCCGTCGCGCCGTCGGGAATCAGATTCGGCGGAACATCCGCCTGTGCCGGAGCGGCCACCACGGCCAACCCGGCCGGCGTCGGTTCCTGGAACAGCACTCGCACCGAGATCGAGACGCCTTGGACTCTCAGGTTCTCCACCAGCGTGACTGCGAGGAGTGAGTGTCCACCCAGCATGAAGAAGTCGTCGTCGACGCCGACGCTGTCCAGACCGAGGACCTCGGCGAACGCCTGGCACAGGATCTCTTCCTGGAGCGTGGCCGGCCCGCGCCGCACGGCCGCGTCGGCTGCCGTGTAGTCAGGGGCGGGCAGCGCCTTGCGGTCCAGCTTGCCGTTCCCGGTCAACGGCAGCCCCTCCAGGACGATCGCCGCCGAGGGGACCATGTGCTCCGGCAGCCGGTCGCTGGCGAACGTGCGGATGGAGATAGTCAGTTCGGCGGGGTCGGTGTCCTTGTCCGCCGGGACCACGTAGGCGACCAGGCGCACATCCCCCGGCACGTCCTCACGGGCCGTGACGGCGGCCTGGGCGAGCTGCGGATGCGCGGCCAATACCGCCTGCACCTCACCCGGCTCCACCCGGAACCCACGCACCTTGACCTGCTCGTCCGCCCGCCCCGCGAACACCAACTCACCACCGGACGTCCA
>NZ_JBEXLP010000162.1:0-7730 GCF_040610035.1 Streptomyces sp. NPDC004542 | reverse complement strand
CACCATCCAGACCCTCCCGGACGACCGGGGAACGGTGTCGGTACCGCAGGCGCACGAAGACCTGGCGGTACTGCAGAAGTAGGGACGAGCGCACCCGCCCGCCGTCCCGTACGGCCCGCCCACGCGCGGGCCGTACCCGGCCGGGCTTCCTCGTGTGCGACCCGCCCGGTCCCCGCCCCCAGCAGCACCCTGTCCCACCCCTTTACTCACGTTTACTCACGCCACTTCGGGAGCGTTCTCACCATGACCGCCGTACGAACCGAGACCACTGCCCAGTCGGCCTCAGACACCTCCTTCCCGCCCGGCTTCATCTGGGGAGCCGCCACCGCCGCGTACCAGGTGGAGGGCGCCGCCACCGAGGACGGCCGCACCCCGTCCATCTGGGACACCTACAGCCACACCCCCGGGAAGGTCCTCAACGGCGACACCGGTGACATCGCTGCGGACCACTACCACCGGTACCGCGACGACGTGGCGCTGATGAAGGACCTCGGCCTCAAGGCCTACCGGTTCTCCGTCTCCTGGTCCCGGGTGCAGCCCACCGGCCGGGGGCCCGCCGTCGAGCGCGGCCTCGACTTCTACCGCCGGCTCACCGACGAGCTCCTGGAGGCGGGCATCACCCCCGTCGCCACCCTCTACCACTGGGACCTCCCCCAGGAACTGGAGGACGCGGGCGGCTGGCCGCACCGTGACACCGCGGACCGCTTCGCCGACTACGCCGAGATCATGGCCCGCGCCCTGGGCGACCGCATCGGGGTGTGGACCACCCTCAACGAGCCCTGGTGCTCGGCGTTCCTCGGCTACGGCTCCGGCGTGCACGCCCCGGGGCGCACCGACCCGGCGGCCACCCTGCGCGCCGCGCACCACCTGAACCTGGCCCACGGGAAGGCGATCGGGGCCCTGCGGGACAACCTGCCCTCGACCGCGCAGACCTCCATCACCCTCAACCTGCACCAGGTGCGCCCGCTCGGCGACAGCGCCGCGGACGCCGAAGCGGCCCGCCGTATCGACGCGGTCGGCAACCGGATCTTCACCGGCCCGATCCTGGACGGGGCCTATCCCGAGGACCTGCTCGCCGACACCGCCCACATCGTCGACTGGGCGGAGCTGGTGCACGACGGCGACCTGGCCGAGATCTCCCGTCCCATCGACGTGCTCGGCGTCAACTACTACGCCCCGACCGTGGTCTCCGCGGCCGCCGACGGTGACGCCAGCACCCGCAACGACGGCCACGGCGCGAGCGACCACTCGCCGTGGACGGGCTCCAGCGACGTCACCTTCCACCTCGCGAACGACCAGCTCACCGCGATGAACTGGGCCATCGACCCCAACGGGCTGCACACCCTGCTCACCGACCTGGCGGCCTCGCACCCCGAGCTCCCGCTGATGGTCACCGAGAACGGCGCCGCCTTCGACGACTACATCTCCCCCGAGGGCCGGGTGAACGACCCGCAGCGGATCGCCTACCTGCACGCGCACCTGGACGCCGTCCGGCGGGCCATCGCCGACGGCGCCGACGTACGCGGCTACTTCCTGTGGTCCCTGCTGGACAACTTCGAGTGGGGCTACGGCTACTCGAAGCGCTTCGGCGCCGTCTACGTCGACTACTCCACCCAGCGCCGCATCCCCAAGGCGAGCGCCCACTGGTACGCCGAGGTGATCGGCCGGAACGCGCTGCCGGGCGTCGGCGAGCGGGGCTGAGCCAGTACGGCCCAGGCCGCGGTGGCGCCGCCGGGACACCGGCCGCGCCACCGCGGCGACCCCTTTCCGGGCGGTGGGAGAAAGGCCCTCGACGAGGGACGATGGGATCGGGGCGGCCGGATCGGCCGGATCACGACTGTTACATTCCTGGCCTGAAGGCTGCGAACGGAAGGCGGCGACTATGGCGGTCAAGGGTGAGCGGAGCCGGGGCACCCGGCGGCCGACCCTGGAGGAGGTCGCCGCCCGGGCCGGCGTGGGCCGCGGCACGGTGTCGCGGGTGATCAACGGCTCGCCCCGGGTCAGCGACGCGACCCGCGCGGCCGTGGAGGCGGCCGTCCACGAACTCGGCTACGTTCCCAACACCGCCGCCCGTGCTCTGGCCGCCAACCGCACGGACGCGATCGCGCTGGTCGTTCCCGAGCCGGAGACCCGGTTCTTCGCGGAGCCGTACTTCTCCGACATGCTCAGCGGCGTCGGCGCCGAACTGTCCGAGACCGAGATGCAGTTGCTGCTGATCTTCGCGGGAAGCGACCGCGAACGGCGCCGGCTCGCCCAGTACCTGGCCGCCCACCGGGTGGACGGGGTGCTGCTGGTGTCCGTGCACGCCGACGACCCGCTGCCCGACCTGGTGACCCAGCTGGAGATCCCGGCCGTGATCAGCGGACCGCGCTCGGCGACGGAGACGCTGACCTCCGTGGACTCCGACAACTACGGCGGCGCCCGCTCGGCCGTGGAGCACCTGCTGGCCCGCGGCCGCCGCACGATCGCCCACATCACCGGCCGGCTCGACGTGTACGGCGCCCAGCGCCGCGTCGACGGCTACCGAGAGGCGCTGCTGGACGCGGGCCGCTCCGCGGACGAACTCCTCATCGAACCGGGGGACTTCACCGAGGAGGGCGGCCGGCGCGCGATGACCAGACTGCTGGAGCGCAGTCCCGGCGTGGACGCGGTGTTCGCCGGCTCCGACGTCATGGCGGCCGGGGCTCGGCAAGTGCTGCGCGAGGCGGGCCGCCGCATCCCCGACGACGTGGCCCTGGTCGGCTACGACGACTCGGCCATCGCCCGCCACATGGACCCGCCGCTCACCAGCGTCCGCCAGCCCATCCAGGAGATGGGCCGCGCGATGATCGACCTGCTCCTCGATGAGATCGCGGACCGCCGTCCGGTCGTCGCCCGGGGGCCGCAGCGGCGGCAGGTGGTGCTGCCCACGGAACTGGTGCCGCGCGCGTCGTCCTGAGCGGGGACGGGGCGCCGTCCGTCGCCGGTCGGGGGCGGCGGAGGCGGCGTCGAGAGGACGCGGCGACACCGACAGATGTCGTGGTGGTCGGAGGTCTCATCGTGGATGGACGATCCCGGCACCGCGGCGGGGCTGGGGAAGGCGTGCCGCAGCGAGGTTCACCACGGCGCAGACCGGATGGCCGGCCGCGGGCGGCCCACCGGCGTGGCTGGGCGTGTACGCGGCGATCCGCCGCTGGAGCCGGCCACCGGGTGGATCCCCGACGGCGGCCACCGCGCCGGTAGGGCTGCGCGAGGGGCGGATATTAGCACAGGTGGCATAAGTCGGGGAGCGACGTACCCGCGCTGGTCGGGGTACGGCAGACTGGTGCGCATCCGGTGGTGTCCGGCCGGGTGTGCACCGGCCGGAACAGAGGGGAAGGGAAGCCCGCAGATCCGTGAGTGACGAGTTCGACGCCTCGGAGCCCTCGGCCTCGGAGCCCGTTGACGAGGGTGCGTTCGGCATCGACGCGTTCTCCGTCGACGACCGGCTGCGGCTGTTCCACTTCGCCGCCGCCGAGAAGCGCCACGAGTACCTGTGGCTGCTGCGGGCCTTCGACCGCGGGCGTGCCAACTACCAGGTGCTGCTGCACGCTTCGGACGTGGCGGGGCTGCTGGAGCGCCTCGCCCTCGACCATCCCGCCGCGGGCGCCGCCGGCGGGCCCGCCGGTGTGCAGCCGCTGCTCGACGCGCTCGCGGAGTGGCAGGTCCTGGACCGGTCCTACGACGGGACGCGCGCCGCGAACCTCGCCGAGTACCGCAACCGCCACTACGTGTACCAGTTCACCCAGGCCGGATACCGGGCGTACCGGGCGGTGGAGGACGTGCTCGGCGCCAGCCTGGAGGACGCCCAGCTCTCCCGCCTCGTCTTCCCCGACATCCTCGGCGACCTGCGCGCCCTGGCCGAGGCCAACACCGCGGGCGACGCCGAGGAGGTGTACCGCAAGCTCGGCCGTCTCGACTCGGTGCTGAACGAGATGGCACAGCGCGCCGCCCGCTTCTACCTCATGCTGGGCGACCTGGCGCGCACCAACGACGCCCGGCCCGAGGTGTTCCTCGCCCACAAGGACACGCTCCTCGCGCACATGCGGGAGTTCACCGCCGAACTCGGCCGCTACGCTCCACTGCTGGCCGAGGCCGTCGAGAAGGCCGCGGCCACCGGCGTGGACCGCATGATCGAATACGCGGCCGAGGCCGACGAGCGGCTCTTCCGCAGCCCCGCCGAGCGCCTGGCGGACTGGCGCCACCGGTGGGACGGCATCGCCCACTGGTTCGCGCAGCGCGAGCACAGCGAGACCGAGCGGCTGCAGGACGCCACCGTCACCGCGATCCGCTCCGTTCTCGCTCTGCTGCGCCGGGTCACCGAGGCACGCCGTGGCGGGGTGAGCCGGGAGAGCCAGCTGCGCCATCTCGCCCAGTGGTTCACCTCCTGCGAGAGCGACGAGGACGCGCATGCCCTGTTCCAGGCGGTCTTCGGGCTCGGCGCACCCCGCCACATCGGCGTCCCGTACGCCGATCCCGAGCTGATCCCGGGGCGTACGTCCTGGTGGGAGGCGGAACCGGTCGAACTCGCCCGCACCCTGGTCCAGTCCGGCCGCACCCCCGCCCTGCACGGCCCCGGCCGCATCGAACGCGACGACGACCGGCGGGCCCTGCTCCGCGCCGAACAGCTCAAGGAACAGGCCGAGCGCCGGGATGCCGCGAACTCCCTCGCCTCGGACGGTGTGTACGGCCGGACGCTCGACGAGCCCGAGACACGGGCTCTGCTGGCCCTGCTGGACGTGGCCCTCGCCGCCCGCGTCCCCGCCAGCCGCCGGGTCACCGCCGCTTCCGGCTCCGCCCACGGGGTCCGGCTCACCCTCACCCCCGCCGAGGGTTCCACCACCGTCGACACCGTGCGCGGGCGTCTCCATCTCGACGGGCTGCGCCTGGAGGTCACCGCATGAACCGTACGAGCCGGCACCGGGGCAGGACCGCGTGAGCCGCGTCGCCGAGGGTGTCTCCCCGCTCGAACTCGCCGACTACCAGAAGGCGGTACGGCTCGTCCTGCGGCATCCGCTGATCACACCCGGGTACCCGGACAAGGCGGCGCTGGCGACCGTGCGCCGCTGGGCCGACCAGCTGCGCACCGACCTGATGGAGGTGCTCGGCCACCGGCTCGTCACCACCGCCGACACCGCCCGGCTCCAGCGTGCCCAGGACGGCCTGGACGCCACCCGCCCGGCCCTCACCCGCGCGGGACGGCCCTTCGACCGCCGCCGCTACGCCTACCTCGTCCTCACCCTGGCGGCCCTGGGCCGTCACGGAGCGCAGGTGGCGCTCGGCGAGCTGGCCGACGCGGTCGCCGCCGACGCCGTACGCATCGACGGACTCGGCCTCGACACCGCGCGCAAGCCCGACCGGGACGCCTTCGTCGACGCCGTCACCTGGCTCACCGAGCGCGGCGCGCTCACCCTCGCCGACGGCTCCGCCACAGCCTGGGCCGGCGACCCCGAGCGGGCCGAGGCCCTGTACGACATCGACCGGGAGATCCTCCTCGCCGTCCATCATCCGACCCGCGTCCTGCAACACCTGACCTCGGTCACGGCGCTCCTGGACTCGGCCGGTGCGCTGGGCATGTCCGCAGGGCGTGCGGCCCAGCGTCGCGATCAGGCCCGCCGGGCCCGCCGCCTGGTGCTGGAGAATCCGGTCGCGTACTACGCCGACGCCGACACCGAACTCCTGGGCCAGCTGCGAGCCCCCGCCCTCGCCGAGGACCTGGAGCGACTGACCGGGCTGACGGTGGAGCGGCGGGCCGAGGGCGTGGCGCTCATCGACACCTCCGGCAGGCTGTCCGACATCCGTTTCCCCGGCGGCGGTACCGTCGCGCAGGCCGCGCTGCTGCTGGCCGCCCGGATCAGCGCCGCCGTCCAGCGCTCCGGACGGCACGCCCTCGAACTGCTGCCCGCGCCCACCGCCGCCGAACGCCTCGCGGCGCGCGCACGGCGTGTCGACACGGCTCTGCCGTCGCGTGGTCCGGTCGCCGAACTCGCCGCACTCGCAGAGCCGGACGAGGCGTCGGCGTACGCGGCACCCGGTGACGAGGGGCAGGAACCGGCGGAGACCCGGTACCCCTTCGTCACGGACTCCTGGCTCCGGGGCAGACTCAAGGAGATCACCGCCGAGTACGGCGCGGGCTTCGCCGCCGATCTGCGCGGCGACCCGGACCGGCTGCTGGACCAGGCGCTCGACCTGCTGGCCGCCATGTCGCTGATCGCCCGGGTCGACGGCGGGGCCCTCGCGCTTCCGCTGCTCGCCCGCTACCGGGGGGTCACCGCCCGGGTGAAGACCCGCACGGCGGCCGTGCCGCCCTCCCAGACAACCCTGTTCACCGACGACATCGCCAAGGACCCGACTCCGTGAGCACCCCCGCTCCCACCCAGGCCCCCGCCACCTCAGCCCGGTTCGTCCCCACCCGCGCCGGGATCATCAACCTGTGGGACTACCGGGACGAGGAGTTCTCCTTCGCGGGCGGCTGGCTGGTGCTGCGGGGCCCCAACGGGTCCGGGAAGACCAAGGCACTGGAGGTTCTGTTCCCGTTCGTCCTCGACGGCCGTATCGACCCCAAGCGGCTCAACCCGTTCGCCGCCGAGGACCGCACGATGAAGTCCAACCTGCTCTTCCGCGGGCAGGACAGCGCGCTCGGGTACGTCTGGATGGAGTTCACCCACCGGGAGACCGGCGAGGCCGTCACCTGCGGCATCGGGCTGCACGCCCAGCGGCACCGCGACACACCCGCCCGCTGGCACTTCGTCGCCGACGGCCGCGTCGGCGAGGACTTCTCCCTCCTCACCCACGACGACCGGCCGATGACGAGGAAGCAGCTCGCCGCCGAACTCGGACGTGAGCTGATCACCTCCACGGCCGACTACCGTGCCGCCGTCGACCAGCGCCTGTTCGGCCTCGGACCGGAGCGGTACGAGCAACTGCTCACCCTGATCCTGACCCTGCGCCGCCCGCAGCTCGCCAAGAACCTCGACCCGGCCAAGCTCTCCGACACCCTCACCGCCGGCCTGCGCCCGCTCGACGACGACCTGATCGCCGAGGCGGCCCGCTCCTTCGACGACATGGAGTCCGTGCAGCGCACGCTGGAGGGGCTGGCCGCCGCCGACGACGCCACCCGCGCCTTCCTCGCGAGCTACTCCACCTATCTGCGGGTCCACGCCCGCGCCGCCGCGGACCGGCTCACCACCCGCCGCGCCGAGACCGCCGAGCGCGCCGCCGCGCTGCGCACCGCCACCACGGACCTGGCGGCGGCCCGGGAACAGCAGGCCGCCGCCGGGAGGCGCGCCGAGTCGGCCGACGCCGCGCTCGCCGCCCGGCGCGCCCGTCTCGACCAGCTGCGCTCCTCCGCCGCCTACCAGGCCGTCGAGCAACTGGCCGACCTGGAACGCCTGGTGCGCACCTGCGAGCAGACCGCCCGGCAGGCGAGCGCCGAACGTGAACGCCGCACCACCGCAACCGGCCGCGCCCGCGCCGAGGCCGAACACGCCGCCCGGCTCGCCGTCGAACTCGACGCCGCCGTCTCCCGGGACGCCGCCGCCGTCGCCGACCACGCCCACACCGCCGGCCTCCCCTGGACCCCGGCGGACGCCGACCCCGCCCGTCTCGCCGAACGCTCCGCCGCACTCGCCGCCGCCCGCCACGAGGGCGTCCGGGCCGTGGGGGCCCCCCCCCCCGCGGGGGGCCGCGCCCGCCCCCCCCCGGACCACCCC
>NZ_JBEXLP010000161.1:0-7920 GCF_040610035.1 Streptomyces sp. NPDC004542 | reverse complement strand
TCATCCGTCCGGCCCGCGATCGCCGACCCGATCGGAATATCCACACCCGCACCAAGCCGCGACAACGTCACCGCCAACGCCGACTGCATCAGCATAAACAGCGTCACTCCCCGCTCCCGCGCCAACTCCAACAGCCGCGCATGCACCCCCGGGGGCACCACAAACCCAGCACTATGCCCACGATGACTCGCCACCACAGGACGCGCACGATCAAACGGCAGGCCCAACTCCTCCGGAGCACGCGCCAGTTCAGTTCGCCAGTAAGCGATCTGCCGGGAGAGCAGGCTCCCTGGGTCTTCCTCCGCACCGAGCAGGTCCCGCTGCCACAACGCATAATCCGCGTACTGCACCGGCAACGGCTCCCACCCCGGAACGCCACCCCCACACCGCGCCTCATACGCCATCGACAAATCCCGCGCCAACGGACCCATCGACCAGCCATCACCCGCAATGTGATGCACCACAAGTGCAAAAACGTGCTCGTCCGGGCCCACTGCGAACAACGAGGCCCTCACAGGTATCTCAACTGCCAGGTCGAACGCATGCTGTGTCGCCCGAGCCACCGCCTCTGACAAGTCCGCAGAGGCGACCTCGGTCACCGTCAGCTCCATTACGAGCTCGTCCATGCCCAGAACGCGCTGATACGGCTCGCCGTCGACCACGGGAAACACTGTGCGAAGCGCCTCATGCCGCCCCAGGACATCGCGGAGCGCCTCAGCCAGAGCCTGACGGTCCAACTTCCCGGTCAGACTCAGTGCAACGGGGCTGTTGTACGTCTGGCTCGGCCCTTCCAACTGCCCGATGAACCACAACCGTCGCTGCGCATAGGACAACGGCACCCGGGCCGGACGCTCAACCTTCACCAGCGCCGCACGTGCCTGCCCCGCCTCGGCCAACTTCGCCGCCAGTCCAGCCGGCGTCGGCGACTCGAACAGTGCCCGAATCTCCACTTCAACGCCCAGCACCGCACGCACCCGACTCACCAACCGCGTCGCCAACAGCGAATGCCCACCAAGCTCAAAGAAGTCATCGTCGACACCGACACTGTCCAGGCCGAGGACCTCGGCGAACGCCTGGCACAGCAACTCTTCCTGCGGAGTGGACGGTTCGCGCCGCGTGGCCGCAGTGCCCGCTGCGTAGTCCGGTGCGGGCAGGGCCTTGCGGTCCAGCTTGCCGTTGCCCGTCAACGGCAGCCCCTCCAGCACGACCACCGCGGAGGGGACCATGTGCTCCGGCAGCCGCCCGGCGGCGAACGTGCGCACCGAGGCGGCCAGCTCGCCCGGGTCGGCGTCCTCGTCCGCCGCAACCACGTAGGCGACCAGGCGCACATCCCCCGGCACGTCCTCACGAGCGACCACGGCCGCCTGGGCGAGCTGCGGATGCGCGGCCAGCACCGCCTGCACCTCACCCGGCTCCACCCGGAACCCACGGATCTTCACCTGCTCATCCGCCCGCCCCGCGAACACCAACTCACCACCGGACGTCCACCGCACCCGGTCCCCGGTCCGATACATCCGCCCACCCGACGAGGAGAACGGGCAGGCCACGAACCGCTCCGCCGTCAACCCCGCCCGGCCCACATAGCCGCGCGCCACCTGAACCCCGGCAACGTAGAGTTCGCCCACCACACCCGGCGCCACCGGCTGAAGACAGTCGTCCAGGACGTAGAAGCGGGTGTTCGCCACCGGAGCACCCACCGGGATCACCCCGGAGGCGACGGCCTCCGCCGTCAGCCGAGTGGTCGCCACCCCGATCGTGGTCTCCGTCGGCCCATAGTGGTTGAACACCCCACACCCACCGGCCGCATCGGCCGCCGCCAGGAGTTCCTGCACCAGCGCCGGGGAGGCTGCTTCACCACCGAGCACCAGCGATCCCGTCGGCACCACACCCCCCGCACCGCCCGCCGCCGCAAGCGCGGCCAGATGGGAGGGCACCGCCTTGAGATAGTCGATCCGCTGCTCGGCCAGATACCCGGCCACCGCCCCCGGATCCGTCACCACCTCCTCATCCAGCAGATGCAACTCACCACCGGTCGTCAGACTGGCGAACAGCGCCGTGTTGCCGAGGTCGGTGGCCGGACCCTGCAACACCGCATACCGGCCACCCGCCGCACCCAACCCCAGCCGGGCAGGAACCGTCGCGACGTAGTTCGCCAGCGCGCCGTGTGTGATGGCCACCCCCTTGGGGCGGCCGGTCGAACCCGACGTATAGATCACATACGCCAACTGGCCGGCAGCGACCGTGATCTCCGGCGCGGTCTCCGGCGCGGCGGCCAGCTGCATCGCCACCAGTGCCCCGTCCACCGCGACCAGCCGATGCCGCCCCGCCGGAAGATCCTCCAGGATCTCCTCGGTCGTCACCGTCAGGACCGCGCCGCTGTCCGCGAGCTGGAACGCGATCCGCTCCGCCGGCAACCCCGCATCGAGCGGCAGATAGGCGGCCCCCGCCTTCCACACCCCCAAAATCCCCGCGATCGACTCCACACCCCGCGGCAGACACAACCCCACCACAGACTCCGCACCCACACCCTGCGAAACCAGATAACGCGCCAGCCGATTCGCCCGAACCTCCAACTCCCCAAACGACACCGACACACCATCCGCAACCACAGCGACGGCCCCCGGCGTACGTGCCGCCTGCGCCGCGAACAGCGCTGGCACCATCACCTCGGGCACCGCAGCCCCGGTGTCGTTCCACTCCTCCAACACCCGGGCCCGCTCCCCCGGACCCAACACATCCACCGAACCCACCCGAGACGACGGATCCTCCACCAACGCCTCAAGCACCCGCACCAGACAGCCGACGAACCTCTCCACCGTGCTCGCCTCAAACAAATCCGCAGAACCGACGGCGAGTCCGCCGATCCCCGCCGGGATGCCCTGCGGATCGAATTCCTCACCAACCGCCAGAGCAAGGTCGAACTTCGCCCCCACCTGCTCCGTAGGCATCCCGCTGGCCTGCAAGCCGGTCAGCCCGTGCGGCGCTGCGGAGTCTGCACCCGTGACCGAAATGGTGTCCTGGAAGGTAAGGATGACCTGGAACAACGGGTGGCGGGCCAGGGACCGGGCCGGAGCCAGCTCCTCCACCAACCGCTCGAACGGCACATCCTGATGCGCGAACGCGCGAAGACCCGTCTCCCGCACCCGCTCCAACAGGTCAGCGAACGTCGGATCCCCGGACAGGTCCGTACGCAGAACCAGGCTGTTGACGAAGCAGCCGACCAGGTCGTCCAGCGCCTCATCCGTCCGGCCCGCAATCGCCGCGCCGACGGGCACATCGGCTCCGGCGCCGAGCCGCGACAACGTCACCGCCAACGCGGACTGCATCAGCATGAACAGAGTCACGCCCCGTTCCCGCGCCAGCTCGAGGAGCCGTGCGTGCAGATCTGCGGGAACACTCAGCCGCACCGAGTGGCCCAGGTGAGACGGCACCGCCGGTCGTGGACGGTCGAATGGCAGATCCAACTCTTCAGGTATGCCTGTCAGTTCGGCACGCCAGTAAGCGATCTGCTGGGAGATCACGCTCTCCGGGTCGTCCTCAGTGCCCAGCAGCTCACGCTGCCACAGCGCATAGTCCGCGTACTGCACGGGCAACGGCTCCCACTCCGGAGCCCGCCCCGCACACCGCGCCGCATACGCAGCCGACAAGTCCCTCGCCAGCGGGCCGTTCGACCAGCCATCACTCGCAATGTGATGCACCACGAGCACCAACACATGCTCATCCGGGCCGACCGCGAACAGCCGGACGCGCAACGGAATCTCAGCTCCCAGTTCGAAGCCTTGCCCCGTCACCTCGGCCATAGCACCGGTCAGTTCGTCGGGCGCGACTTCGAGGACCGGCAGCTCGAACCCAACCTCCTCGACCCGGAGTATCTGCTGATACGGCTCGCCGTCCGCCGCCCCCGCGAACACCGTGCGCAGCACTTCGTGCCGGCCCACCACATCCCGCAGAGCCCCTTCAAGAGCCTCGCGGTCCAAGTGGCCGGTAAGGCGTAGTGCCATCGAAATGTTGTAGGTCGCGCTCGGCCCCGCCAACTGTTCAAGAAACCACAGGCGTTGCTGTGGGTACGAGAGAGGAATCCGCTCCGGACGCACTCTCGCCGCCAACGCTCTGCGAGCGGAATCGGCCCCGGTCAGGAGAGCAGCGACTCCAGCCGGCGTCGGCGTGTCGAAAAGTGCCCGCAGCGGCAATTCCACACCCAGCACCGCGCGCACCCGGCTCACCAAACGGGTCGCCAGCAGTGAGTGTCCGCCCATCGCGAAGAAGTCGTCGTCCACGCCCACTTCGGGCAGACCGAGGACCTGGGCGAACACCCCGCAGAGGATCTCCTCCTGCGGAGTCGACGGGGTTCGGGCGGCGTCCATTGCCGCCGTCCCGTATTTCGGAGCCGGCAGCGCTCTCCGGTCCAGCTTGCCGTTGAGCGTGAGCGGCAGCTCGTCCAGGACCACCACAGCCGAAGGCACCATGTATTCAGGCAGCCGGTCGGCCGCGGCATCCCGGATTCGCGCCGGCAGTTCTTCGTGGGCAGCGTCTTCGCTCGGGACCACGTAGGCGACGAGACGTCTGTCGCCAGGCTCCTCCTCCCTGGTGACCACCACGGCCTGCGCCACTCCCGCGCAAGCCGACAGCACTGCAGCCACTTCACCCGGCTCGACTCGGAATCCGCGGATCTTCACCTGCTCGTCCGCTCGACCCAGGTATTCCAGCTGCCCGTAGGCCGTCCATCTGGCCAGGTCGCCGGTGCGGTACATCCGCCCGCCGGCCCCGAACGGGGACGCCACGAACCGCTCCGCGGTCAGGGCACCACGGCCGACGTAGCCTCGCGCCAACTGCACGCCGGCCAAGTACAGTTCGCCGCCAACCCCGGTGGGTACCGGATTGAGCGAGGCGTCCAGGACGTACACCTGGGTGTTCGCGATCGGGGCACCGATCGGTACGGATCCTCCCGTCTGGGCGGGGCGGCACTCCCAGGCCGTCACGTCGACCGACGCCTCGGTGGGTCCGTACAGGTTGTGCAGTTCCACGTCGTCATAGAGCTCGAAGAACCGTGCCTGGGTGGGCAAGGACAGCGCCTCACCCGAGCAGATCACGCGCCGCAGGGTTGTGCAGTCGGCCGCCATGGGTACGGACAGGAAGGTTTCCAGCATCGATGGCACGAAGTGGGCTGTCGTCACACGTCGTTGGCGTATGAGATCTGCGATGTACTCCGGATCCCGGTGGCCGCCCGGTTCGGCCAGGACCAGTGCTGCGCCGTTGAGCAGCGGCCAGAAGAACTCCCATACCGATACGTCGAACCCGAACGGTGTCTTCTGCAGCACCCGGTCTTCCGTCGTCAGGCCATATCGAGCCTGCATCCACTGGAGCCGATTGACCACTCCCGCGTGGGGAATCGCCACGCCCTTGGGGCGGCCGGTCGAACCCGAGGTGAAGATCACGTAGACAGGGTTCTCCGGCGCAGGTGCCACCTCGGGCGCGTGCGCCGGCTGCGCTTCGATGTCCGTCGCGTCATCCGGGTCATCCACCGTGATGCGCGCGACATGCTCAGGCAGCACTCCGGCGACCGCAGCCGTTGTCAGCGCCCACTGCACGGCCGCGTCGCCCATCATGTCCGTGATCCGCTCAGCCGGGTACTCCGGGTCCACCGGCAGATAGGCGCATCCCGCTTTCAGCACAGCGGCGAGCGCCACCACCATCTCGATGCCGCGCTCCATGCAGACCGCGACCACCGACTCCGGGCCCATGCTGCGTGCGACCAGCAGCCGCGCCAGCTGGTTCGCACGCGCGTCGAGTTCGGCATACGACACCTCGGCATCGCCTGACAGCAACGCCAAGGCCTCCGGCGTACGCGCCGCCTGTGCCGCAAGCAGTTCCGGCAGCGTGGCGGATCCCACCTCGACGGCGGTGTCGTTCCACTCCGTCAGGAGCCGGTCCCGTTCACCCGCCTCCAGCACTTCGACCGCGCCGATGCTCGAGCGCGGATCGGCCGCCAGAGCCTCAGCAACCCGGACCCAGTAGGCCGCGATCCGCTCCGCCGTCTCCACGTCGAACAGGTCGGTCGCCGCAACGAGCACGCCCTGCAGCCCCGCAGCAGCACCCTGAGCGTCGAATCTCTCCCCCACGGAGACCTCGAGGTCGAACCTTGCCGCCGTCGACCCTGCCGACATTCCCTCAACCGTGAGGCCGGGCAGGTCCAGGACAGCCGAGTCCGTGTTCTGGACCGTCAGCATCACCTGGAACAGCGGGTGCCGGGACAACGAGCGGACCGGTGCCAGCTCTTCCACCAGTCGCTCGAACGGCACGTCCTGATGCTCGAACGCGCCCAACCCTGCCTCTCGAACCCGGTCGAGGACCTCCTCGAACGTCGGATTCCCGGAGAGATCGGTTCGAACAACCAAGGTATTCACGAAGAAGCCGACCAGGTCGTCCAACGACCTGTCCGTACGGCCGGCGATCGCCGACCCGATCAGAAGGTCCGTGCCCGCGCCCAGCCGGTTCAGCGTCACGGCCAAAGTCGCCTGCATCAGCATGAACAGGGTCACGCCTCGTTCTCGCGCCACCAGGACCAGCCGTTCATGCACCTCGGCCGGGAGCTCCAGCGATACGCGAAGTCCTTGGTAGGACGGGACGGCCGGGCGGGGACGGTCGGTCGGGAGCACCAACTCCTCAGGGACGCCTTCGAGCTTCTGGCGCCAGTACGCGACCTGTTGGGAGAGCAGACTCTGCGGATCGTCTTGCGCACCCAGCAGCTCCCGCTGCCACAGCGCGTAGTCCGCGTACTGCACCGGCAGCGGCTCCCACTGCGGCACCTGACCCGCGGTTCTCGCCGCGTAGGCCAGTGACAGGTCCCGTGCCAGGGGGCCGTTCGACCAGCCGTCGCCCGCGATGTGGTGAACCACCACCAGCAGGACGTGCTCATTGGGTGCTAAGGCGAACAGGTGGGCGTGCAGCGGGATCTGAGCGCTCAAGTCGAGGCCACGGCTCGCGGCCTCGACCACCGCGCCGCTCAGGTCCTCCGGCGCGATCTCCACCACCGGCAGCTCGAAACCGGTCTCTTCTACGGAGAGGATGCGCTGGTAGGGCTCACCATCGTCCGCCGCTTCGAACACGGTGCGCAGTACCTCGTGCCTGCCCAGCACATCCCGCAGGGCGCCGTCGAGGGCCTCGCGGTCGAGGACGCCGGTCAGCCGCAGCGTCGTCGGGAGGGCGTAGGTTGCGCTGGGTCCCTCCAACTGGCCGAGGAACCAAAGCCTTTGCTGCGCGTACGAAAGCGGGAGTCGCTCTGGACGCTTGGCAGGTGTGAGGGCGGGGCGCGCCGGGTTCGCACCGTTCAGTCGGGCGGCCACTCCGGCCGGTGTCGGTGCGTCGAACAGTGCGCGCAAGGATAGGTCCGCACCCAGCACCGCACGCACACGGCTCACCAGGCGCATGGCGAGCAGCGAATGACCGCCCAGTGCGAAGAAGTCGTCATCGACACCGACGCTCTCCAGGCCGAGAAGCTGGGCGAACTCCCCGCACAGAATCTGTTCCTGCACTGTGGACGGTTGTCTGCCCACGCCCGCTGCGGCTGCGAACTCCGGCGCGGGCAGTGCTTCGCGGTCGAGTTTGCCGTTCGCCGTGAGCGGCAACGCCTCCAGCACCACCACCGCCGACGGCACCATGTACCCCGGCAACCGCTCCGCCGCGAACTCCCGAACCCCGTCCGCCAGACCCTCCGGCTCCGCCTCCACGTCAGCGGGCACCACATAGGCGACAAGACGCCTACCGCCGGCACCATCCTCCCCGGCGACGACGGCCACCTGGACCAGCCCGGCATGGGCGGCCAGCACCGACTGCACCTCACTGGGCTCCACCCGGAACCCGCGGATCTTCACCTGCTCGTCCGCACGCCCCGCGAACACCAACTGCCCATCCGCCGTCCAC
>NZ_JBEXLP010000160.1:0-8373 GCF_040610035.1 Streptomyces sp. NPDC004542 | reverse complement strand
GAAGCCGTTCGCCGCGTGGCCGCCGACCGGGGTGCGTGGCACCAGCGTGGTCCATGTCACGTCGCCGGACAGGAGTTCCGCGGCGCGGATCTCTTCCCCGGGGGCGCGGGGGCGGGGGACCCGGTCTCGGGCCGGACGGCCGGGGCGGACGGCCGGGGCGCGGCGGTCTTCCTGACCGGCGCGTCAGGGCCGGCCAGGCCGAGCGCCACGGCGGCCACCCCGACCGCGACCGCTCCGGCCGCGATACCGGCCTTCACCGGCGCACCCAGCCCCTCCGCGGCCACCCCGCCGCCGGTGCCCGCCTCGCCGGACGAGCCGCCCGCGACGGCGGCCGCGCCCGCGGCGCCCGCCCCCGCACCACCGGCGACGATCCCGAGCGCCTTGGCGTACCCGGCGGCACCGAACCAGCCGATGACCGCGACCGGCACGACGGCCGGGATGCCGCCGGCGACCTCCTCGACCTGGGCGGCCGCGAGCCGGCACCTGGCGCACTCCTCCAGATGCCTGCGCAACCCCCGCTCGGCACGGGTGCGCAGTCTGCGCCGGGCGTAGGTGCCGAGCTGGTCGGCGTAGCGGGCGCACCCCTCGTCGGCGGTGAGGGCGGCGCTGACATGAGCCTGGAGGTAGGCCTGCTTCAAGCCCTCACGGGCGCGGCTGGCGAGCACGCGCGTGCCGTTGGCGTCCAGCCCGAACAGTGTGGCGACCTGGCTCGGCGATTCGTCCTCCACCTCGGTGTGCCACAGCACGGCCTGCCAGCGCTCCGGCAGCGAGCGGAACGCCCGCATCGCCAGGGACCGCTCGGCCTCGTGCATCGCGCGCACATCGGCACCCGGGTCCGACGTGCGGTCGTCCTCCAGGGCTCGCGCGGACTGGGCGGCGAACACCGCGAAGTCGTCGACGAGTTGTTCACGCCGGGACGATGTCGTCCACTGCGCGGCGACGCGCCGGACGGAGGTGAGCAGATAAGCACGCACGGCGTACTCGGGTCCCGAGCCGCCCCGCACCGCCTGGAGCACGCGGGCGAAGACCTCGGCGGTCAGGTCGTCCGCGGTGTGGGCGTCACGGCAGCAGGTCCGGGCATAGCGGCGCACCGCGTCCGCGTGCCGCCGGTACAGCTCCTCGTACGCGCTGTCGTCGCCCGCGCGCATCCGCCCGATCAGTTCGCCGTCGGACCGCGGCCGAGTCCGCGGCGGCAGCGCACCGCCCTCGCGCTGGGCCGGCACGCCGCCCACGGTGCGGTCGGCCGGCAGGTGCGCCCGGCCGCCCTGACCCGGGACCTGCGGGGAGGTCGGCCCGCCGGTCTCCGCGTCACCGTCCCCGAGTGACCCGTCCCGCCCGTCACCACTCATCGCGGAAAGCCCCCGCCAGCAGCCCAGTCCAGCCCGACCCGATCACCCGGTCAGAGTGCCACACCGGCCTTCGGCCAGAACCGCGCTTTCCCGGACGTCCACTCGTCCGAGCGGACGTCCCGCCGAGCCGTACGGGGAAGTCACCCGGACGCGAAGCCACCCGGAGTCACCCGGGCGGGAAGGCTCGAGGAACCCGCCCCGCCCGGATGCGATCACTCTCCGTTCCCTCAGGCCGGACGGGACCGCAGCCCCTCCAGCAGGATGTCCAGCAGCCGTGCCGAGGCCGCCGCCTGCTGGGCCGCGTCCGGCAGCGAGGGCGCCGCCGTCGCGATCACCAGCAGCACGTCCGAGACCGACACGTCCGGCCGCAGCTCACCCGCCGCGCGGGCCCGCTCCACGAGCTGACCCACCACGTCGAGCAGCGCCGCCGCCCCCGCGTCGTCCTCGGCCGACGCCACCGGCTGCCCGGACACCAGCCGCAGCTCACCGTTGCCCGGCCGGCTCCGCTGCTGCGGCACCCGCGGCTCCTCGGCCACGGCGTCGCCGCCGTCCTCCGAGACACCGACCCGCAGCACCTGCGGCGGCAGCAGCCGCCCCGCTCCCGACGCCACCGACGTGCGCAGGAAGCGCGACAGCGCCGACCAGGGCTCGTCCTCCTGACCGAGCGCCGTGCGCGCCTGGTCGGTCAGCCGAGAGGTCTCCTCCTCGGCTATCCGCCGCACCAGGACGTCCTTGCTCGGGAAGCGCCGGTACACCGTGCCGACGCCGACCCGCGCGCGCCGCGCCACGTCCTCCATCGGCGCGCCGTAACCCAGCTCGCCGAAGACCTCGCGCGCCGCACGCAGCACGTGCTCCAGATTGCGCTGTGCGTCCACCCGCAGCGGCGTCGTCCGCGCACCGTTCCCGCGTCCGTTGCCCGCCGCCGCGGTCATCGCTCCGCCCACCGCCGTGCCACCGGGCACGACGGCGGACGCGGATGCCCAATGAGTGTCCTGAATATGCATGAGTGTTCCCCCGGTTAACGATGTCTCCCCCCGGAGACTCTCCCCGCCACTGATTCCGGAGCGCGCGGAACTGGCACCGTTCCCCGACCGGGGCCGCCCGTCGCGGACCCGTTCGACCACATTCTTCACACCCCGTCGACACGAACATAGTTGAGAGGCTGTCAATTCAGAAGGGGCAGGTTCCGCACGGAGCGCCCCCCGATCGGAGTACGAGGCGCATACGTCCCGATGCCGCGCCCGCGCTACCCTCCGTCCGCCCCCGCTGACCTGCCCGCTTCCGCCCCGATCCGCCGATCCGGCCCACCCCGCGCACGCCCGCGCGCCGGTCACACAATTTGCCGGGGCTGTGGACAAACAACAGCGCCGGGTGCGTCATGGGATGGTGAAGGAACGTGCGCGCATTCTCGTTGTCGGCGGCGGCTACGTCGGGATGTACACGGCCCTGCGTCTCCAGCGGAAGCTGAAGCGGGAGCTCAGGCAGGGTGCCGTCGACATCACTGTCGTCACTCCCGATGCCTACATGACGTACCAGCCGTTCCTCCCCGAAGCGGCCGCCGGTCTGATTTCCCCTCGTCACGTCGTCGTACCCCTGCGGCGCGTACTGGACCGGTGCCACATCGTCGTCGGCGAGGTGACCTCCATCGACCACGCGGCGCGCACCGCCGCCCTCACCACGCTCGCGACCGAGGCGGGCGGGCCCGTCGAACACCTGGCCTACGACGAACTCGTCCTCGCCCCGGGCTCGGTCTCCCGCACGCTCCCCATCCCCGGCCTCGCCGAGCACGGCATCGGGTTCAAGACCGTCGAGGAGGCCATCGGCCTGCGCAACCACGTCATCGAGCAGCTGGACATCGCCTCCTCCACCCGCGACCCGGCCATCCGCGACGCCGCCCTCACCTACGTCTTCGTCGGCGGCGGCTACGCCGGCGTCGAGGCGCTCGCCGAACTCGAGGACATGGCCCGCTACGCCACCCGCTACTACCACAACGTCCAGCCCGAGGACATGAAGTGGATCCTCGTCGAGGCCTCGGACCGCATCCTGCCCGAGGTCGGCGAGGAGATGGGCCGCTACACCGTCACCGAACTGCGCCGCCGCGGCATCCAGGTCCTGCTCGGGACCCGCCTCGAATCCTGTGCCGACCGCCTCGCCGTACTCAGCGACGGCCAGCGCTTCCCGACCCGTACGGTCGTGTGGACCGCCGGCGTCAAACCCAGCCCCCTGCTCGCCGCCACCGACCTGCCGCTGAACGAACGCGGCCGGCTCAGGTGTACCCCACGACTGACCGTCGACGGCACCGACCACGCCTGGGGCGCGGGCGACGCCGCGGCCGTCCCCGACGTCACCGCGGCCGGACCCGGCGCCGAGACCGCCCCCAACGCCCAGCACGCCGTCCGCCAGGCCAAGGTCCTCGGCGACAACGTCGTCCACGCCCTGCGCGGGGAACCCCTCGAGACGTACGCGCACCGCTACGCCGGCTCCGTCGCCTCCCTGGGACTCCACAAGGGCGTCGCCCAGGTCTACGGACGCAAGCTGAAGGGCTACCCTGCCTGGTTCATGCACCGTGTCTACCACCTCAGCAGGGTGCCCACCTTCAACCGCAAGGCCCGCGTGCTCGCCGAGTGGACCCTCGCCGGGCTCTTCAAACGGGAGATCGTCTCGCTCGGATCCCTCGAACACCCCCGTGCGGAGTTCGAACTGGCGGCCGGTGGAAAGCCTCCTCACAGCCCCACCGACAACCCGAAGGGGTCGTCCTGACCGGACCCAGGAACTCCACGGCCCGTCCCGGCGTCTGACGGATGTCGCCGCGGACGGCCACCTGTCAGACTTCCCCACGACCTCGGCCGGGCACCCGCCCGCCCACAGCACCCACGAGGCTTTCCCCACTGTGAACTTCACGCGCTGGAGCGCCCGGCTCCCCGGAACGCAGCGCCGCGCCGCAGCGCGGACCGAGCACGCGGTCTCCCCGGACCGGCGAGGAGAAGGCTCCGTGCCCACGGCCCGCGCCGAACAACTGACCGACGGCACACCGGCCGTACCCGCCGTCGACGAACTCCCCGCCCGCGAGGTCCTCGATCGCGTACCGGCCCTCGTCGCCCTGGTGCACGGCCCCGACCACCGCATCGCCTACCTCAACGACGCCTACACCGCCGCCTTCGGCACCCGCCCCCTCGGCGCGCCCGCCCGCGAGGCCCTCCCGGAACTGGCCGAACTGGGCCTGCTGCCCCTCCTCGACCAGGTCCTGCGCAGCGGCAAACCCCGCACGCTCAAGTCTCGCAAAGCAGTCGACGGCCGCTCCTACACCTTCACCTGCACACCCGTCGCCGAGGACGGAGTCCGCGACAACGGCGGCGCGGTGCTGGTCTTCGCCACCGACGTCACCGACCACGCCGAGGCCGCCGCCCGCCTGCGCGCCAGCGAAAGCCGCCAGCGCGAGACGGCGGTCACCCTCCAGCGCTCCCTGCTCCCCCAGGAACTGGAGCAGCCCGACGACCTCCGCATCGCCGCCACCTACCAGCCCGGTGGCACGGAGGCCGCGGTCGGCGGCGACTGGTACGACGTGATCACCCTCGGCGGCGGGCGCACCGCCCTCGTCATCGGCGACGTCATGGGCAGAGGCGTGCGGGCCGCCGCGGTCATGGGCCAGCTCCGTACGGCCGTCCGCGCCTACGCCCGCCTCGACCTCCCCCCGCACGAGGTCCTCCAGCTGCTCGACGGCCTCGCCGCCGAGATCGACGCCAACCAGATCGCCACGTGCGTGTACGCCATCCACGACCCGAACGAGGGCCGGCTGGTGTACGCGTCCGCCGGCCACCTCCCGATCCTCGTCCGCGACGAGACCGGCACCGTCCACCGCGCCGACGAACCGACCGGCCCGCCGCTCGGCACCGGCGGCTGGATGCACGCCTCCGGCTCGGTGCCGCTCAGCCCCGGCTCCACGGCCGTCCTCTACACGGACGGCCTGGTGGAACGGCGGAACCAGGACCTCGACGAGGGCATCGCCGCCCTCGAGCGCGCTCTCGCCGGCGCGACCGGCACCCCCCAGGTCATCTGCGACCGCCTGGTCCGCTCGGCCGGCGTCACCGCCGACCACGACGACGACGTGGCCGTCCTCGTCCTCCAGCACCCCGCCCGCACGGGCCACGACGGCGACCTCTTCCGCAACGCCGCCCTGGACCTCCTCGGCGGCGTGGAAGCGGCCCCACGCGCGCGTGCGTTCGCCTCCGGCGTGCTGACCAGCTGGCGCTTCCCGGCCGACCTCCACGACCTCGGCGTCCTCGCCGCGTCCGAGCTGGTCGCCAACTCCCTCCAGCACGGCACCCCGCCCATGCGGCTCCGGCTCCGCCGCACCGACCGCCGCCTGACCATCGAGGTCACCGACGGCGACGACCACCTCCCGCGCCGGCGCCGTGCGGAGCCGGGCGACGAGTCGGGCAGAGGCATCGCCATCGTGGCGACGATCGCGTCGAACTGGGGCGCACGCCGGACGCCCGGGGGCGGGAAGGCGGTGTGGTGCGAGTTCGTGCTGCCGAGGGGCGGTTCGAGTCGACCATAGGGCAGCCATAGGGCAGCCATGGGGCCGGACCGGCCGCGCGGCTCGGACCGGCCACCAGGGGCGGGGAGCGGGGGCCCCTTCGCCTACGCGGTCACGGACTCCGTCGGCGCCCCGCCCCGGGCGACCACCCGGCTCTTCGCCGCGGTCCACGGCCGGTCCTGGGCGACGGTGAGCCGCCGCCCCAGCCGCAGCGCCAGGAAGGTGATCCCCAGCGAGAACAGCAAAAACGTCACGACGTACGGGCCGGCCAGCGCGGCCGCCATCGGCCCGCCCACCGCCGGCCCGACAGCCAGCGCCAGCTGCTTCACCAGGGCGAAAGCGGAGTTGTACTGCCCGGCCATGCCCTCCGGCGCCAGATCCGCCACCAGCGGGGCGACCGTCGGCGACAGCATCGCCTCACCCAGCCCGAACAGGGCGTACGTCGCCACGAACGCGGCCGTCGCCATCTCCCGGCTACCGTGCCCGAGGCCCGCGTACCCGGCCGTGAGCCAGGCCACGGCCCAGATCAGACCCACACCGGCGATCACCCGCGACCGACGACGCCGCTCGACGAACTTCAGCACCGCGAACTGCGCGACGACGATCACCAGCGTGTTGGCGGCCAGCGCCGTACCGAGCGCGGAGGTGGATATCCCCGCCGCCTCGACGCCGTACGCGCTCAGCCCCGACTCGAACTGTCCGTAGCAGGCGAAGAAGAGCACGAACCCCAGCACGCACAGCTGCACCATCGCCCGGTTCCCGAGCAGCTGCTTCCAGCTGCCCCTCGACGACCCGGTCGGCGCCCCCTCGAGACGCGGCGAGCGCGGCATCCGCACGGTCGCCAGCAGCACGACCAGCAGCAGGAAGATCGCCGCCTCGATCGCGAAGAGCAGGGTGAAGGACGAGACCCGGGCCGTGTCGACCAGATGGCCACCGATGAGGCCGCCGACCCCCAGCCCGAGGTTCTGCAGGAAGAACTGCGTCGCGAACGCCCGCGACCGCGTGTCGGCCGCCGAGCAGTCCACGATCATCGTCGCCAGCGCCGGCTGCATCACGGCCTGCCCGGCCCCCAGCGCCGCCGCCGACACCAGTACGGCCACCGCGCTGCCCGCCAGCCCCAGGCTCAGCGCCCCCAGCGCGGCCATGGTCAGGGCGGCGAGCAGGACCGGAAGCGGGCCGCGCCGCACGATCGCCCGGCCGGCGAACGGCAGCACGATCAGCGCGGCCACGGCGAAGACGGCCAGGACGAGCCCCGCCGTCATGGCCCCCAGTCCCCGCACCTGCGCCACATAGACGTACAGGTAGGGGACGGTGAAGCCGAGCCCGAACGCGCTGAGTGCGTTGCCCACGTGGATCCGGCGCATCGCTGCGCCCATCGGCCTGGTCACGTTCACCTCTCTCACGAGTTAGATGTGAAGACTTAGAACCTAAAGTTCGAAGCTAAAGAGTATATTCCCAAGGACTTAAGGACAAAGGCGTCCCGTGCCATACTGCGGCCATGGCCGACACCCCCGGCGGCGTCAGCAGCGAGCCGACACTCGACGAGCAGATCGCCGCCTACCAGCGCGAGTTCCGGGACCTGGACCCCCAGGTGGAGCAGATCGTCTCGGCGCTGTCCCGCCTGAACCGCCGGATGAACGTCGCCTACGGCCGCCAGACCGCCGCCCTCGGCATCAGCAACGCCGAGTGGGAGGTCCTCAAGGCCCTCGTCCTCTCCGGCCTGCCCTACCGCCTGGGTCCCAGCGACCTCGCCAAGCGGCTCGGCCTCACGCCGGCGGCCATGACCCACCGGATCGACCGCATGGTCGCCGAGGGGCTCGTCACCCGGGAGAGGGACGAGTCCAACCGCGTCCGTGTCATCGTGGAGCTGACTCCCGAGGGCCGTGAGAAGTGGCTCGAGGCCATGCGCATGGCGACCGTCTTCGAGGAGGACCTGCTCCAGGACCTCTCCCCCGGGGAGCGGGCCGCTCTTGGTGAGGTCCTGACCCGGCTCCTCCGCCGGGTGGAGCACGCCCAGCCGGACGCCGGCGGCCGCCTGAGCGACCTCGACTGAGGTCCTCTGAAGTGCCTGCGCCGGGGCGCTTGACAGTGCCCCTCGCGATCCGTAGAGTTCTTCGGGTTGCCACGGAGCCGTAACGGTTCTGCGGCAGCACCTCCGCCGCCGTGAGCGGCACACTCAAACACAGCACGATCTCCCGACGGGATTGATTTCGGCGTGCCCGAATTCAATTCGAATAGGAGCGCGGCGGCCCGATTGGGAATCGCCGAGCGGATCCGCTAAGGTTTGAGACGTCGGAACGGCCCAACGGCCGGGAGGACAACCCCCTCTGACGGGGAATCAGACGCCGAAAGGATCTGATAGAGTCGGAACAGCCGGAAAGGGAAACGCGAAAGCGGAAACCTGGAAAGCACCGAGGAAATCGGGTCGAGAAAAGATCTGATAGAGTCGGAAACGCAAGACCGAAGGGAAGCGCCCGGAGGAAAGCC
>NZ_JBEXLP010000159.1:6054-8627 GCF_040610035.1 Streptomyces sp. NPDC004542 | reverse complement strand
GGAGACGGCGTGCCGGGGGTTTCGGGGGCGTTCAGCGAGTCAGACACAGTGAGGACGATTTTACGCGGGCCGCCCGGGCCCGACGGACGAGCGGGGTCAAGCCCCAAGGCCGGGTAGTTAGCGTTTTCGCAGGTCACGCAAGCTATTTGAAGGATTTTTGACGTAAGACAACGGAGCTCGTTGGTACAGGCAGTCGACCAAAACAGCTTGTTTCCGAGGAGCTTCGTTGCCTTCGCATTGTGTTCTGCCGCCCGCACTGACGACCGTCACTCGTACGGCTAAGGTGGCCGGGGGCCGGTTCGCGCCGGGACATCTAGGAGAGCTGACGACAGTCGTGCCGTTCGAGCTCGTGGACGCGGTCCTTGCGGAGACGAGAGCTGTTCAGCGGCGGCTGCGTGATCTGCCGTCGCGGGTCGGTGTCTACTTCCTCCTGGCGATGTGCCTGTTCCCCGAGGTCGGTTATCGCCTGGTCTGGGACAAGCTGACCGCGGGTCTGTCCGGGATACCCGTGGTCTGTCCGTCGGCAAAGGCATTGCGTGACCTGCGCCGGCGGATCGGCAGTGCGCCGGTGCGGGCTTTGTTCGAGGTGCTGGCCGGGTTGCTCGCCCGTCCGACGACGCCAGGTGTGTGTTTCGGTGGGTACCGGGTGGTGTCGTTCGACGGCTGCAGTTCGCTGAGGGTTCCCGATTCCGAGCGGAACTGCGCCTGGCTGGGGAGGACTTCGCATCATGGCTATCCGACGCTGGAGTTGATGACGCTGGTCGAGACCGGCACCCGGGCTCTGGCCGGCGCCGTGTTCGGGCCGACCGCCGAGGGCGAGACGACCTACGCTCGCCGGCTGCTGCATCTGCTGCGGCCGGACATGCTGGTGCTGTGGGACAAGGGATTCGACAGCAACGTCTTCCTCGCGGCGGTCACCGAAACCGGCGCCCAGATTCTGGGACGGCTCCGCAGCAACCGGCGCATGCCGGTCCTCACCCGCCTCGCCGACGGCTCCTACCTGTCGGTGATCGGCACCGTGAAAGTGCGGGTTATCGACGCACAGATTGCCGTGACCTGCGCAGACGGCACGTCCTTCACCGGGGCCTACCGACTGGTCACCACCTTGACCGACGCTCGCCGTTACCCGGCCACCGCGTTGGTGAGGCTCTATCACCAGCGGTGGGAACACGAATCGGCGTACTACGCGCTCCGCCAGACGATCATGTGCGGCCGCAACCTGCGCTCGGGCGACCCGGCAGGCATTGAGCAGGAAATGTGGGCCCTGCTCACCCTCTACCAGGCACTGCGGACTGTAATGGTCGAGGCCGCGGAGGCGCTGACGGGCACCGATCCGGACCGATGCTGCTTCACCGTTGCTCTTCAGACCGCCCGTGACCAGGTCGTCCAGGCCGCCGCTGTCATCACCGACCCTTCCGACGCCGGTCGCCTCGGACTGATCGGGCACCGGATCCTGGCCCGCCTCCTCCCGCCTCGGCGCCAGCGGGTCAGTACCCGAAAGGTCAAGTCACCGATGTCCCGCTACAGCACCCGCCACGACGATGGCAGGCCCGACACCAGCCGCACCATCACCGATCTCGACATCAACATCCTCGAGCCTGCGGAATCCCAGCCTCAGCTCCCCGCCACCTCCCGCGACGACCGGCACACCGCCCCCACCGACCGCCGCAGTCATCGGATCCTGGCCCTGCTCGAAAAGGACCCAACCCGCCTCTGGCGTCCCCGAGATATCGCCGCCCACTTCGGCGATATCACCATGGAAGCCATGTATCGACAGCTCTCCAGATGGGCCGAGACCGGCCTCATCCACAAACTCGGCCCCGGTCTCTACGCCGCCACGGCATGGACCCCAACACCCCTTGCGTGACCTGCGAAAACGCTAACTACCCGGCCTTGGGTCAAGCCCCCCAGGTGTGTCTGCGATATCACCCGTCTCCCCGTGGGCCGCGGGAAGTTCCTCACGGGCGAGGGGTGGGATCGTACTGGTGGCTTCATCCTAGGCCGACAAGGCCCGATCACCTCTGCGCTTGAAGTCTCGGCGCTGGTTCCTGCTTCGGTCGCCGGGACGACGTCCTTCTCGCCCGTCACGAACACGAAGAGGCGAAGCAGCGCGAACCGGCCGAGTCCGGCCAGCGCCGATGCTGTCAGGTACACCACCTGCTCGTGCAGGGTGCCGGGGGCGGGATGCAGAACGAGCATCGCCGCGGTCGTGGCCATGTACGCGGCCACTGCTGTAGTGGCGGATTGCACGTGGCGACGTATTCCGCAGCGCTGCCCCGATCCGAAGGTGAAGCGGGAATGGAGTTCGGTGGCGAGGACGGTTGCCGCGACAGTGATCAGTGCGTTGGCCAAGACCCATGACATCTGCATCGCGAGAAGGGGCACCGCGGCGCTGGAGGCGATCCCCACACCACCACCGCAGAGCACAAAGCGAGCAAAGACGCCGACCCGGACCATAGGAACCTCTCCCCCCTCGTAGGTGACCATCCGGGAAACAGCAGTCGGGGGGGGGGCCGGCCGGGGTGGTGGGGGGGGTGGCCCGGGTGAGGGGGGCCCCCGGGGGGGGGGTGGGT
>NZ_JBEXLP010000159.1:0-6044 GCF_040610035.1 Streptomyces sp. NPDC004542 | reverse complement strand
AACATCGCGAGCAACGACGCCTCCCCGCCCCCTCGTAACCTCCCCCCCATGGATGGTCACCACCCGGTAAACTGTTGGGGGTCCTGCGACCGGCCGATGTGCTGGTCGCTGACCCGACTGTCAGTGCGCCACCTGTTGGCGGTCTCAGATGAGAGGGTGGCGGATCCGCTTGAGGCAGAAGAGGGCCAGCAGTCCGGCGAGCACGAGGTATCCGGCCAGCTCGATCCACTGGAACGTCCAGTAGCGATCCGCGGGCTGGTAGCTCACATTGAAGTGCAGGTTCTTCTTGCCCATGCAGGCCACTTCCTCCGCGTAGTTCGAGCCGGAGGAACAGTCGCTGATCTCGGATTCGGTGACCTGCTTGCCCTGCGCGTCGAGCAGTTCGTTCTCGGAATCCAGTACCCAGGCGCCCGGGATCGCGAAGTCCACGACATTCACACCACTGTTACCGGTGTTGATGCTCGGGCTCTGGGAAATGTCTCCGCTCATGGCCACCGTCTCCTTGACGGGTGGCTGGATGTGCGGTCGGACTGCGAAGGGCACCACGATCTGGACGGCCGCGAGAACCCCGAGGGTGACCGCCATGGCCGGCATCGTGCGACGTACCAGGAGACCGATCGCGGTCGCCAGGACGAAGGCGAAGAGGGCGTAGCCGATCGGGGTGATGTTCCGCGACATGAAGGACAGGGCACCGAACCTGTTGCCTTCCACCTTGTCGTACGGGCTGGCAGCCCAGGTGAGGAGCAGGCTGAGCAGGCCGATCAGAGCGGCACTCGCCAGGCCGATGAACGCGAGCTTGACGGTGAGCCAGCGGTTTCGGGTCACACTCTGGTTCCAGACCAGACGGTGAGTGCCTGTTTCCACTTCACGCGTGATCAGTGGTGCGCCCCAGAAGATCCCGATGATCGCGGGGACAACCACGAGTACAACGCTGACAAGAATGACTTGACTCTCGTACTGCCCCAGAAAGTGCTGTCTGGCGGATGAGCAGTTGGAGGTGCATCCCGCGACATCACTGTCGTAGGAGCTCCGGATCTGCATCCCGAGGATGACGATGTAGATCGCGATGGCGGCCAGGGCACCCGCGGCTGTGAGTGCCTGGACACGGAACTGACGCCAGGTGAGCCAGATCATCGGTGTGCCTCCAGCGACTTCGGAGCCGTCCCTGTCAGGGAAGCGTTTGCCGCTCGGCTCATGTAGGCGAGGATGATGTCCTCGAGATCAAGATGTGAGGCGGCCCCCGAGATGGAGTAGGGGATCGGTCCGGGTGAGTGCACGATCAGCGTGCTCTGCCGGGTGGCGTGCTCGGCCTGGATGACCTCGATCTCCGGAGGCAGGTTGTCGAAGTCTCCGGGCGCTCCCACCAGGCGGTAATGGTGGGCCACGAGGTCATCGGCCTCACCGGCCATTTGAACGCGACCCGAGCCCATGACGATCAGGTAGTCGCAGACCCGCTCCAGGTCGCCGAGCAGGTGCGAGGAAAGCATGACGCTGGCCTCGAGTTCCGCCACGAACTCCATGAGGTTCTGCAGGAACCCGCGCCGGGCCAGCGGGTCCAGGGCTGCGACCGGCTCGTCGAAGATCAACAGCTCTGGCCGTTTCGCGGCTGCCACAGTCAGGGCGAGTTGGGCACGCTGGCCCCCGGAGAGACCTCCGGCTTTCTGGTCGAAGCCGAGGTTGAGCTGCCGGATCCGCCGCTCGGCCAGTTCCTGGTCCCAGCGCGGATTCAGCTTGGCGCCCATCCGGAGATGCTCGGCGATGGTCAGGTTCGCATAGACCGGGGTGTCCTGCGCCACGAAGCCGACACGCGCTAACTGCGCCGCGCTGTCCGCCGGTTCGCTGCCGAGCACCTTGATTCTGCCCTCGGTCGGTTTGACCAGCCCACAGGTCAGCCCCAGAAGTGTGGACTTGCCGGCGCCGTTCGGGCCGACGAGACCGATGACCCGGCCCATCGGAATCTTCAGATTGCAGTCGGTCAGAGCCTGATGGCGTCCGTACCGCTTGCCGAGGCCGTCGGCCTCAAGGACGAGCGTCATTTCCTCACCTTTACGGCAGTTCGGAATGTGGTCATGAAGAGAGCCTCGATGCTCTCCGCGTCGAGCCCCGCGCGGTACGCCTTGTCGAGCCACTGCTGCAGCTCCTGACGCAACGGCTCGTGCGCCGCAAGAGAGTCATCCGTGAGGGTCCGGGTCACGAAGGTCCCGACTCCCGGACGTGGTGACACAAGGCCCTCATGCTCGAGTTCTCGATAGGCCTTGAGGACGGTATTGGGGTTGATCGCCACCTTGGCGACGACTTCCTTGACCGTGGGCAGCTGGTCCCCCACGTTCAGCAGGCCCAGCCGCAGAGCCTGGCGGACCTGCTGAACCAGCTGCGCGTACGGCGCCACACCGGTCTGAACGTCCACGTGAAAGTCGATCAAGGCGCTATCCCCTCCCTCCTTCATTTAACTAGGACCCTAGCACAATAGGTAGCTAGCGGCGTTGAGAATTCGAGAGACGTGACGGCTGTGCTCGGCGCAGGACCGGTGGGACACGACGAGGCCCCGTCCGAACCGTTCGTTCGGACGGGGCCTCGTCGACTGTCAGGACGCCTCGGGAGCTACCTCAAGCTTCGGTTCACCGTCACTGCGAGCGCAGCCATTGCGACACGACCTCCCATGCCGACGCGAGCACGTCCGGCTGGACCATGTCCGAATGCTCGCTGGGCAGACGCACGACGGACATCTCCTTGGTGATGTAGGGCTCCCATGGTGCCGTCGGGCGGAAGCTCGCCGGCTTCCCCTGCTCCGCGACGAGCAGCAGCGCATTCCCGTCGAACCGGCCGTACACATGTTCCGCCTTGATCACCGCGTTGTTGCGGTACGCGCGTGCCATGAGCGCGAGTTCCTCATCCGTGAAGCCAGTGAGAAGGTGGCCCAGGTCGGCACGGATCCTGCGGACCAGCTCGGTACTGTCGTCGAGCTCGGCGCCGCTCCCATCGTCCGCTTCGACTGCTTCCTTCTCCCCGTCCGGCGCATGCTCTTCAGCGCCGTATGCGTCCAGTCGGCCCGGCGGATAGGCGTCCATGAGGATCAGTGACACTTCCTCACCTTCGGCGCGCAGCCGTACGGCCATCTCATGCGCCGGAGTCCCCCCGAAGGACCAGCCCACCAGGTAGTAGGGACCGGTCTCCTGCAGCGAGCGGATCTGCTCGACGTACCCGGCAGCCATCTCCGCCACGGACCGCGACAGGTCGACCTTGCCGTCGATCCCCGGAGCCTGGAGCCCGTACAGCGGATGGTCGTCCGGTATGGAGCGGGCGAAAGGCAGGTAGCACCAGCTCAAGCCGCCTCCGGGATGAACGAAGAAGAAGGCGGGTTTGGTACCGCCGGTCCGGATCCGGAGGAGTCCGCCCAGCGCGTCCTGAACGGACGACAGGTTCAGCGTGCTCATCAGTCGTGCCGGCGTGGGATTCGTGATCAGATCGCGCATCGACACCGACACACCCCTGGCCCGGAGTTCCTCCATCAGCGTCACTGCCAGGAGCGAGTGCCCTCCCAACGCGAAGAAATCATCGTCGACGCCGAATGCCGGCAACCCGAGAACCTGAGCGAAGGCCTCGCACACCGCCTCCTCGAGCAGGCCGGCGGGGCCTCGACTCCGCGACGGAGCTGCGACGGACCCCGCTGTGTATGCAGGCGCGGGCAGAACCCTGCGGTCGAGCTTGCCGTTCACCGTCAACGGCAGCGCATCCAGTACCACGACCGCCGACGGCACCATGTACGTAGGCAGCCACTCGGCCGCGAACTCCCTTACAGATCCGGCCAGTGCGTCGTACTCGGAGTCTCCATCGGCCGGAACGACATAGGCGACCAGACGCTTGTCACCTGGGACATCCTCGCGCGCGAGGACCGCGACCTGGCTCAGCTGCGGATGGCCGTCGAGCACCGACTCGATCTCGCCCGGTTCGATCCGGAAGCCACGGATCTTCACCTGGTCATCCGCACGGCCTGCAAAGGTGAGCTGTCCTTCGGCCGTCCACCGTGCCCGGTCTCCGGTCCGGTAGAGCCGCGATCCGTCGGCGGCGAACGGATTCGCGACAAAGCGCTCCGCCGTGAGTCCTGTACGCCCCACATAACCACGGGCCAGTCCCGCGCCGGCCACATACAGCTCGCCGGCAACACCCACCGGTGTCGGCGCCAGATGCTCGTCCAGCACGTACACGCGGGTATTCACCACCGGCGAACCGATCGCGACCGTTGATGCCTTGTCGTCGCAACGCCAAAGCGTCGCATCCACCGTGGTCTCTGTCGGTCCGTACGAGTTGAACATCGCCCGGCCCCGCGCCCAACGCGCCATCACTTCCGGCGGGCACGCCTCGCCCGCCACCACCAGAACCGTATCCGTGCTGATCGAGGTCTCGTCGAGGGTCGCCAGTACAGCCGGTGGCAGCGTCGCGTGTGTCACCCGGGCCTCGGTCAGGAACTCCGGCAGCGCGGGGCCGAGCCTCCGCTCGCCCGGGATCACCACCAGCGTCGCCCCCGACAGCAGAGCCATCAGCCACTCCCACCCAAAGGTGTCGAAGGCCGCCGACGCGAACTGCGCCACCCGCGCCCCCGGACCAACCCTCAGGTATCGCGCATGGCCCGCCACCAGGCTCGCCGCACCCACATGCGAGACCAGCACGCCCTTCGGCCGCCCCGTCGAGCCAGACGTGTAGATCACGTATGCCGGGTGCTCCGGTCGCAGCAGGCCGCGCTCGTCGCACGAGAGCGCCGCGGCGTCGAGCGCTGCCACCTCGGCGGCGACGGCCGCATCGTCCAGCACCACTATCAGCGAATCCCCGGCAGGTACGACCTTGGAAAGGGTTTCCGAGGTCAGCACGATCCCCACACCGGCGTCCTGCATCACGTAGGCGATACGCTCCGCCGGATGCTCCGCGTCCAGCGGCACGTACGCACCGCCTGCCTTCAGCACGCCCAGCAGCGCCACCTGCAGGTCCACACCTCGCTCAAGGCACACGCCGACCAGCGATTCCGGACCGACCCCCAGGCCGGTCAAGTACCGGGCCAGCCGGTTCGCGCGGGCCTCCAGCTCCGCGTACGACACCTCGACATGCCCCGACACCAAGGCCACCGCCTCGGGAGCACGCGCCACGTGAGCCTCGAACAGGTCCGGAACAGTCCCCACCGTGACTGATGCGTCCGTGTCGTTCCACTCCGTCAGCATGCGACGACGCTCGCCCGCGTCCAGAATGTCCACCGCCGCGAACCGGCGGTCCGGGGCATCCTGCAAAGCGGCCACCAGGCTGCCCAGGCACGTGTGCAGCAATCGGCAGATCAGCTCCGCATCCACCGCTGCCACCGCATCGACCGTGAGACCGAATCCGGTTCCGGCGTCGTCGACGGCCACGGTCACTGGGTAGTTGGTCACCTCTCGAGTCCGCACCGTACGGATTCCCTCGAGCCCGGTGGCACCCTTCTCCTGCCCGGTCAGCGCGTTCACGTTCTGCCTGTACCGGTAGTTGAAGATCGAGGTGAACAGCGGGCTGCCTCCCGCCACGCCACTGGCCTGCTGTGCCACGGCCAGCGGAGCGTGCTCGTGCACCAGGAGCTCCGCCAGCTGATGCCGCAGGTCCGACAACGCCTCGCCCACGCCGGACGATCCCACCCGCACCCGCACCGGCAGCGTGTTCAGGAACAGCCCCGGTATCCGGTCCGCGCCGGCCCCGGCGTTCATCCGCCCGAACAACACGGTTCCGAACACCACGTCATCCCGGCCGCTGACCGCCGCCAGCACCCGCGCCCACGCCAGATGGAACACCGTCGCCGCACTCACACCCAGCGAACGCGCCGCTTCCCGCACCTGTCCGCCGACTTCCTCATCCACGACAAGGTGCGCGCGCACCACACCACTGCCGTCGCCGTGGACGTCCAGGAGGCCGTACGGTGCCGTGGTTTCCTCTACGTCGCCCAGCAGCTCGGCGAAGTAGCGCTCATGCTCCTCACGCGGCACACCGAGGCGGGCCTGGGCTACGAAGTCACGGAACGGCAGCGGCGCCGG
>NZ_JBEXLP010000158.1:0-8684 GCF_040610035.1 Streptomyces sp. NPDC004542 | reverse complement strand
GCCGCACCCGCGTACCCTCCCCGAAGCACCCGCCCGCGCCGGAAGGACCCCGTGACCGCAGTCGTCCCGCCGGCCGCAGGCGCCGAGTCAGCGCCGGGCCGCGCCGGGCCGCCCCGGCGGCCCCCCGGGCACCTGCCCCGTGCCCGCCGCACCCGCGTACCCTCCCCGAAGCACCCGCCCGCGCCGGAAGGACCCCGTGACCGCAGACGTACTGCTGCCGCAGTTGACCGCGAAGGCCGGAGCCGTCGCCCACCGGGACTCGGGCCCCTGCGGCTGCGCGGCCGGACCCGTCACCCTCGCCGACCGCCCCGACGCCACCGTCGTCCGCCACGCCGGCACCGTCGCGAAGGCCCACGCACCGGACACGGACCCCGCCGGGCTGGCCCTGCGCCTCGCGACGGCCGCCCGCCTCGGGGACGTGCTCCTCGCGCCGGTCGAGCGGACCGCGATCACCGTCGGCGACCGGCTCGTCACGTTCTGGCCGTACGGCAGCCCCGTGGACCCCGACGACCCGGACGCCGCTCCCTGGGAAGCCGTCGCCACGCTCCTCGCCCGTCTGCACCGCGCGCCCGCCCCCACCCCGGCACCCCCGATGCGCGGCCCCGCCAAGGCCGCCCGCGCGCTGACCCGGATGCGCGGCGCCCTGGCCGGAGCGGACCACCCCGCCGCACGCCCCGTCCTGCGGGCCTGGGCCGGCCTCCCCGGCTGGGCCCGCGGCGAAGCGCCCATGCCCGGCACCGGCACCCTCTGCCACGGCGACCTCCACCTGGGCCAGCTCGTCCGCCACCCCGCCCCGGAGGGTCCCTGGCGGCTCATCGACGTGGACGACCTCGGCGTGGGTGTCCCGGGCTGGGACCTGGCCCGTCCAGCCGCCTGGTACGCCTGCGGACTCCTCCCGCCCGACGAGTGGACGCGCTTCCTCGGCGCCTACCGCACGGCAGGCGGTCCGGCCGTGCCCCCGGACGGCGACCCCTGGGCCGCCCTGGACGTCCCGGCCCGTGCCCTCACCGTCCAGACCGCCGCCCTGGCGATCACCAAGGCCCTTGCCGCTGACCGCCCCCTGGACGAGGTGGAGCAGGCGGTCGTCGACGCCTGCGCGCGGATGGGTTCCGTACCGCCGGAGTTGTCGCACGGATTCCCGACGTAGGGTGCAACCGACCGGGGCCGCATGGAGTCTGTCCTGGGGGAACGTGAAGCAGTACCAACCGGCGAGGAGTTGAGCCGATCAATGAAGTGTCCTAAATGTCATGCGGAGATGCACACGTACAACCGCAACGGCGTCCAGATCGAGCAGTGCAGCGGCTGCCGCGGGATCTTCCTCGACTACGGCGAGCTGGAGGCCCTCACCCGCCTCGAGTCCCAGTGGGCCCAGCCCGCCCCGCCGCCCCCGCCCGCCCCGCAGGCCTACCCGGCGCCGCCGGCCCCCGTCTGGGGCGCTCCGCACGGCGGTCACGGCGGCCATTACGGGGGACACGGCGGCCACCACCGCCACCGGAGCTTCGGCCACATGCTCTTCTCCAGCTGAGCCCAGCCGGGCCAGTGGACCCACCGGGCCCACGACGAAGCCCCCGGCCGTGTGGGACGGCCGGGGGCTTCGATGTGCGTGGACGATACTGGGATTGAACCAGTGACCTCTTCCGTGTCAGGGAAGCGCTCTCCCGCTGAGCTAATCGTCCGGGGGTGCTGCGTGCGCGATACTGGGATTGAACCAGTGACCTCTTCCGTGTCAGGGAAGCGCTCTCCCGCTGAGCTAATCGCGCGGGGGACCCGAAGATCCAGTGGACGATACTGGGATTGAACCAGTGACCTCTTCCGTGTCAGGGAAGCGCTCTCCCGCTGAGCTAATCGTCCTTGGAGGTGGAGACGGGATTTGAACCCGTGTAGACGGCTTTGCAGGCCGTTGCCTCGCCTCTCGGCCACTCCACCAGGAGTGTGAGGGGGCCGGGAAGACCCCTCTTCTTCGAGCGGACGACGAGGCTCGAACTCGCGACCTCAACCTTGGCAAGGTTGCGCTCTACCAACTGAGCTACGTCCGCTTGTTGTCCCGGCCCGCTTCCGCGTCCCGGCGACGTGTTGAACTCTAGCGGATTCCCGGGCCAGCACAAAAACGCGTTTGCGCAGCGTGCTGCGCTGCGTCCGGTGGATGCCGTGGTCAGGGCACCCGCGGGGACACGTCCGGGCCACGCGGACGACACCCGCCCTAGACTCGGCCGCGTGCTCCACCTGCCTCCTCTCGCCCGCTTCGGCGACCGCCTCGCCACCGGTCTCCTGGACGTCACCGGTGATCCGACGGCCCTGGACTCCACCGGTTTCTGGGCCGTCTGCGCCGACTTCGAGGGCCGCCTGACCTGCGCACGCTTCGCGGACGTACGCGAGCAGCCCGTGCCCGCACCGGTGCCGGGGCGGTGGCGGGGCCCCGCCGTGGACGCCTGGACGTCGTCGCTCGACCGTGCCGCGTACACCGGGGCGGTACGCCGGATCCGCGCGCACATCGCGGCCGGCGAGGTGTACCAGGCCAACCTCTGCCGCGTCCTCACCGCGCCCGTCGCGCCCGACGCCGACGTGGACGCGCTGACCGCCCTGCTGGCGCGCGGCAACCCGGCACCCTATGCAGGAACGATTCGGCTGCCCGAGCACGGCGTCGAGATCGCCACCGCCTCGCCCGAGCTGTTCCTGCGCCGGGACGGACGGACCGTGGAGTCCGGACCGATCAAGGGCACCGGGCGCACCGAGGCCGACCTCTTGGAGAAGGACTACGCCGAGAACGTCATGATCGTGGACCTGGTCCGCAACGACATCGGGCGGGTCTGCGCCACCGGCAGCGTCACCGTCCCCGACCTCTGCGCCCTGGAGAAGCATCCCGGCCTGGTCCACCTCGTCTCCACGGTCCGCGGCGAGCTGCGCGACGGAGCCGGCTGGCCGGAGCTGCTCGCGGCCGCCTTCCCGCCCGGCTCGGTCACCGGCGCCCCCAAGTCGAGCGCCCTGAGGATCATCGACGCCCTGGAGACGGCGCCCCGGGGCCCGTACTGCGGCGGGATCGGCTGGGTCGACGCCGACCGGGGCACCGGAGAGCTGGCCGTGGGCATCCGCACCTTCTGGACCGACCGCGCGGAAGGTGTGCTGGGATTCGGCACCGGAGCCGGGATCACCTGGGGTTCCGACCCCGAGGGGGAGTGGCGGGAGACCGAGCTGAAGGCGTCCCGGCTGCTCGCGGTAGCGTCGGGGGCGTACGAGGAGAACGGAAGGGCTGGCACATGAGGATCTGGCTGGACGGCGGGCTGCAGGACGTCGAGACCGCCCGTGTCTCCGTCTTCGACCACGGGCTGACCGTGGGCGACGGCATCTTCGAGACGGTGAAGGCCGTCCACGGCAAGCCCTTCGCGCTCACCCGGCACCTCGACCGGCTGACCCGCTCGGCCCGGGGCCTGGGCCTGCCCGACCCCGACCACGAGGAGGTACGCCGGGCCTGCGCGGCCGTCCTCGAGGCCAACCCGATGCCGCTCGGCCGGCTGCGCATCACGTACACCGGCGGCCACGGCCCCCTCGGCTCCGACCGCGGGGAGGACGGCCCGACCCTGGTGGTCGCCGTCGGCGCGACCGGCCGCCGCGCCGACTCCACCGCCGTGATCACCGTTCCCTGGACCCGCAACGAGCGGGGCGCCCTCACCGGCCTGAAGACCACCTCGTACGCCGAGAACGTGGTCGCCCTGGCCCGCGCGCACGAACAGGGGGCCTCGGAGGCGCTGTTCGCCAACACCGTCGGCCGGCTGTGCGAGGGCACCGGCTCCAACGTGTTCGTCGTGCTGGACGGCGAGATCCACACCCCGCCGCTCGCCTCCGGCTGCCTCGCGGGCATCACCCGGGCCCTGACCCTCGAGTGGACGGGGGCGAAGGAGACCGACCTGCCGCTGGACGTCCTGGAACGGGCCGACGAGGTCTTCCTCACGTCCACGCTGCGGGACGTACAGGCGGTGCACCGGATCGACGGCCGGGAGCTGCCCGGCGCCCCCGGCCCGGTGACCGCCAAGGCGATGCGGGTCTTCGAGGAGCGGTCCGGGGACGACCTCGACCCCTGACGCGCGCGTCGGCCGATCCCTCCCCGCGGTCCGGGTGGAGCACGCGGTCCGGGTAGAACAGCTGTGATGACCACGACCCTGCGGCCGACCGAGCCGCTCCAGCGCACCGCCGACGGGGGGCTGTCCCGCCACTTCCGCGTGTGCGTGAACAGCCGTCCCGTCGGCGAGGTACGCCTGTGCACGCACGCCGCTCTTCCCTCCGTCGCCCAGATCCACGACCTGCGCATCGACGAACCGGAGCGCGGGCGCGGCCGGGGCACGGTGGCCGCGCTGGCCGCCGAGGAGGTGGCCCGCGGCTGGGGTTGCGGGCAGATCGAGACGACGGTCCCCGCCGGGGCCGGGGCCGCGCTGCGGCTCGCCACGGCCCTCGGCTACGTCCACCGCAACCGCGGCATGGTCAAGCCGCTCGGCGACACCCCGCCTCAGCTGCCCGCCGGCAGCCGGGGCAGGCCGCTGACCGAGGCCGAGTACGGGCCGTGGCGCGAGCACGGCGCGGCGGGCTACGTCCACGACTGGACCAGCCGTGGCGTGCCCGAGGACGAGGCCGCCGCCAAGGCGCGCGCCGACTACGCGCACCTGCTGCCGGACGGCCTCGCGACCGCGGGCATGGTGCTGAGCGTCCTGGAGCACGAGGGCGCCAGGGTCGGCACCCTCTGGCTGTCGCTCTCCGGGGAGACCGCCTTCGTCCTCGACGTCGAGACGGACGAGGCCGCCCGCGGCCGGGGCCACGGACGCACCCTGATGCTGCTGGCGGAGCGGCAGTCGGTGGCCGCGGGCCGGCGTGCCCTCGGCCTCAACGTGTTCGCCGGCAACACACCGGCCGAGCGGCTGTACGACTCGCTCGGGTACCTGCCGGTGAGTCACACGATGTACAAGCCGCTGCTCTGAGGTGCTCCGACGTCACGCCTCACCGGCCAGCAGCCGGTCCGCGATCTCCTCGACGCGCTCGCGCAGCCCCTCCTGGCTGTTGCCGCCGTCGAGGCGCTCGCCGCCGATGACGTACGTCGGGGTGCCCGTGACACCGATGGCCTTGCCCTCGGCCTGGTCGGCGTCGACGATCAGGATGTGCCGGCCGTCGATCAGGGCGGTGTCGAACTCCTCCGCGTCCAGCCCCAGTTCCCGCGCCACCTCGACCAGGAAGGCCTCGCCCCCGCGGTCCAGTTCCTCCACGCGCCCCAGCACCGCCTCGACGTACGCCCAGCCCTGGCCCTGCTCCAGCGCCTCCTCGGCGGCCTGCGCGGCGGCGAAGGCGTGCTTGTGCTTCTCCAGCGGGAAGTGCCGCAGCCGCAGTTCCAGCCGGTCGCCGTAGCGGGCGCGCAGGGCGCGCAGGTCGTCCAGGGCGCTGCGGCAGTCCGGGCACTGGAGTTCACACCAGACGTCCAGCACGGGCACGGCGGTGCGGGCGGGGGAGGAGTCGCTCATGCGCACCAGTCTCCCAGGCCGGGCCCCGCCGACCCAATCGGGAGCGTGCGGCACGAGCGGCCCCCGCGGCACGGCCGGCCGGACCGGTCCCGCGCAGGAGGTGACCCGGAGATGTCCCTGATGCCGGGCCTGGGGGATGGCCCCGCGGGTACGCGGCGGTGCACGATGGAGGTGCGGGGGAACGCGGTCCCGGGCCGCCCCGGTGACCGTGCGTTCCCCGGCACCCCGCTACGTGCCCGCCCGCCCCAGCCGCCAGGAGGACCGGATGATCGCCGAGACAGTCTGTTCCGCCGTGTCCGCGGCCGGCCTGGGCATCGCGGTGGTCACGGCCTACCGCAAGCGTTTCCTGGCCGCCGCCCGGATCGCCGCGTACTCGCTCGTGCCGGTGGGGCTGGCGATGACCGGCGTCGTCGGCTGGCTCGCCGGCACCGCCCTCAGCCCGACCGCGTGGGCGGGCTTCGGAGTGCTGGGCGCCGCCTGGGCCCTGTTCGCGACGACCCGCGCCGTGGAGCGCCGACGCGGGGGCACCCGGGCCGAGCGCAAGGCGGCCAGGGCGGCGGGCGGGGAGGCGGTCGCTCCGGCGGCCTCGGCGCCCTCCCTGGGCGCCGGCACGCAGCCGCCCGCCCGGCCCGCCGCCGCACCCCGCGGCGGCGGCTCCGCCGACGACTTCAGCGACATCGAGGCCATCCTCAAGAAGCACGGCATATGACCTGGCCCCGGAACCCCTGAGGGAACAAAAACCCCTGAGGGAACAAAGATCGTCTTCGGTGTGCCCGGAAACGATCACTGCCCGGCAGGAAGCGGACCGGACATCAAGGATTTCAGCGAACTCCCGCTCATTCCGGGCGTGTTGATCGCGGACGGGGTGTCCCGTGGTCCATCATCACCGCGAGATGCTGGACACGTCAGAGAGCGAGGCCGCGCCGCCGAAGGACGAGCCGCGCGGGTGCCTCTTCGCCCTTTCCCAGCCACCGCTGATGATCTTCCTTGCGGTGATCGGGTGTCTGCTCCTCATGGCTGCGCTGCACGATCTGCTGTTGCTGTGAGCCGTACACGCCCGTCCCCGGCGTCACCCGCCGGGGGCGGCGTCGACACGAGAGCGCGTCGGCGCTCAGCCCGCCGCCTCTTTGCGTCGGGCCCGGTAGGCGGCCACATGGAGCCGGTTCCCACAGGTGCGGCTGTCGCAGTAGCGGCGCGACCGGTTACGGGAGAGGTCGACGAAGGCCCGCCGGCAGTCGGGTGCCTCGCAGCGCCGCAGCCGCTCCTGCTCCCCGGCCACCACGAAGAACGCGAGCGCCATCCCGCAGTCCGCGGCGAGGTGGTCGGCCACGGACGCGCCGGGGGCGAAGTAGTGCACATGCCAGTCGTAGCCGTCGTGATCGGTCAGCCGGGGAGTGGTGCCCGCGGCGGCGACCAGGTCGTTGATCATCCCGGCAGCGCTGCGGGCGTCCGGCGCGGCGAAGATCCCCGCGAACCGCCCGCGCACCTTGCGTACCGCGGAGAGGTCGAACTCGGAGAGCACCCCCACATCGCTGATCTGGTGCTTTCGTACGAAATCCGCCAGAGCCCCGACATCCGGCAGCCCGTCCGCCGCCGAGTCGTCCTCCGGCACGGTGTTCACCAGATCGACCACGGTGTCGAGGGCGCACCGGGTGTCGTGGGTGATCAGCACGTTTCGCTCCCTGCCTGGGGGCGGGCGCGCGCCCGCCGATGCTGGCCGATGGTAGCGAACGGCTGCGCGGCCGCCGGGGTTCCCGTCACGGCCGCGGGGCGGAGCGCGGGACCGCCCGGGTGGACGAGCGCGCACACCGACGCCGTCCCCGTGAACACGCACGGTGACGGCGTCGGTCATGCCGTATGCGGTTGTCCTGGCCCGAGAGCCGACCGAACCGTCTCCCCGAGTGGACGGCGCCGGCCGGCTTCGACCCGCGACCTAGCTTTCCGCCAGGATGTGCGAGAGCTCCTGATCCAGATCGAAGTGCCGGTGTTCCGTGCCGGGCGGCACGGCCGCGTCCGTCCGCTTCAGGAAGGACTCCAGGGCCCGCGCAGGGGCCTCGAGCAGGGCCTCCCCCTCCGGGGAGCTCAGGGCGATGCACACGACGCCCTGACCGTGGCTCCGGGACGGCCAGACACGGACGTCGCCGGTGCCCGTGGGACGGTGGAGCCCCTCGGCGAGGAGGTCGCGGGCGAACACCCACTCGACGGTCTCCTCGGCTCCGGTGTGGAAGGTGGCGTGCACGGCGTAGGGGTCGGCCGTGTCGTACCGCAGGCCTGCGGGGACAGGCAGGGAGGACTCGCTCGACACAACGAGGCGCAGGTGCAGCTCGCAGCTGACCGTGGTGTTCATAAGCGCCAGGGCCTTTCGCTCAGTGTGCGCTCGGGGATTCGCACGTCGGCGAAATCGACATGCCACCTACGGTGCCGTTGTAAACCCCTCTGAGTGTTTTGCGTCGGTTTACGTACCTCTTCCGGCCCAGGACCGATCCGTCACGTACGTCCATTCCGGTGACAGGTTTCACTCCGGTAGTGTTTGGTCGTATGAATACGGGGAGTAACGAGTCGGGTGAAGTCGCCGTGACGGCGGACGAGGCCGAGGCGATGGCGGACGGGGCGCGGGACGAGCGGGGACTCGGCTCGCGGGCGCCGGGCTTCGTCAAGGCTCGGCGTGCGCTGCACCTGAGCTGGCAGGTCGGGGTTTTCGTGATCGGCCTCGCGGTCGTGGCGGCGGGGATCGTCATGCTGCCGTTGCCCGGGCCGGGCTGGGTCGTGATCTTCGGCGGCATGGCCATCTGGGCGACCGAGTTCGTCTGGGCCCAGCTGGTCCTCCGCTGGACCAAGCGCAAGGTCACCGAGGCGGCCCAGCGGGCGCTCGACCCCAGGGTGCGTCGCCGGAACATCATCCTGACCTCGGTCGGGCTGGTGATCGTGGGCGTCCTGGCCGGCGTCTACCTGTGGCGGTTCGGCCTGGTGATGCCCTGGAAGATCGAGGACCAGTGATCCGCGCCGGGGCCCTGCCCCACCGCCGCTCGCGGCGGCCCGTGGTCGGTCGCACCCCCTGACATGGGGTAATGTTCTTCCTGCGTCCGGGCGATTAGCTCAGTGGGAGAGCGCTTCGTTCACACCGAAGAGGTCACTGGTTCGAACCCAGTATCGCCCACACCCGGAACCGCGGCCCGCCTGTGAAAC
>NZ_JBEXLP010000157.1:0-8698 GCF_040610035.1 Streptomyces sp. NPDC004542 | reverse complement strand
CATGGTGGAGAAGCCGGAGGCGGCGGACGCCCCGTCGAACTACGCGGTCATCGGGCGGTACGTCCGGGCGAGGCGAGGGGGACGTGTGGCCGTGCCGCCGCGACACCTGACCGGACCGGGCCCGGCCACGGCCGGGACACACGCTTCTGCTGGGCCGTACGACCCCGAGTCGACGCTGCGGCTGCGAGTGCTGCCCGCGCGGGGGCCGCGGCCCGCGCCGGGATACACCTTCGACGAGATCACCCGGGCGGAATGGGCGCTCGGGCCGGTTCCCTCCCGCGGCTGGTCCGCCACCGGCGGCCGCCGCCGCACCTGGGTGAGCCGGGCCCTCCTGGCCTGCCTGCTTCTGGTGCAGGCGGTCCTGTCCCTGCGCCTGCACAACACCGCCTTCGAGGACGAGGCGCTGTACGTCTACGCCGGGCACGCCATGATCGGCCACCTCTTCCACGGCGTGCCCGACTACGGGGGCTTCGCCACCTACTTCTCCGGCTCGCCCGCGCTCTACCCGGTGCTCGCCGCCTGGGTGGACGACCTCGGCGGGCTGACCGCGGTACGCCTGCTGAGCCTGGTCTGCATGCTGGGTGCCACCGGCCTGCTCTACTCCCTCACCCGCATGCTCTTCAACGAGCGGACGGGGCTCTGCGCGGCCGGCCTGTTCGCCGTCAGTCAGTCGACGCTGTTCCTGGGCAACTTCGCCACCTACGACGCGCCGGCGCTCCTCCTGCTCGCGCTGAGCACCTGGATCCTCGTCCGGGTCGCGGGCGGACACTGGGCGCTGCCGCTGGCCGCGGTGCCGGTGGCCGCCCTGTCGGTGGCGGTGAAGTACGCGTCGGCGATGTTCCTGCCGGCCGCGGCGGCGTTGCTGGTGCTGGCGGCCCACCGGCGTCTCGGCACACGCCAGGCCCTGCTGCGCGGTGCGGTGTTCGGTGCCGGCGTGGCGGCCCTGCTCGGGATCGGCGTGGTCACCACCGACTACCTCCAGGCGATCCGGACGACCACCACCGACCGCGCGCACGGCACCACCTCCGGCCTGGACATGGCCTGGGACTGCGCGCGTTGGGGCGGTCTCCTCTTCGCCCTCGCCTGCCTGGGGACCTGGCTGTACACCCGCCGCGACCGGCTCGGCGAGGTGCCGGGCCGGCAGCGGACGGACGGCCCTGGGGCCCGGTGGCGTCTGGCCCTGGGTGTCGTCCTCACCGGCACGGCCCTGCTCGCCCCCGCCTACCAGATCCACCTGCAGACCAGCGTCTCGCTGCACAAACACATCGGGTACGGTCTGCTGTTCGCCGCACCGATGGCCGGCGTGGGCCTCACGCGTCTGATGGGAGCGCACTTCCGCTTCCCCCAAGTGGTCGTCGCCGTCGGGGTGCTGGCCCTCACCCTCGGCATGTCGCAGTCGGCCGAGAACTACGGCGTCTGGCCGGACAGCAGCCATCTGATCCCCGAACTCGCCAAGAAGGTACGGCCGGGGCAGAAGTGGCTCGGCCAGCCGCACGAGGCACCCGTGTACTACCTCAGTCGCAGGCACCTCACCGACTACACGCTGTGGACGTCGGTCTACTACATCGACTACACGGGCCGTCGGGGCCGCCATCTCATGGGTCCGCAGGGCTACCGCGCCGCGATCGACGACGGCTGGTTCGACGGCGTCGTGCTGGACTGGTCCGACCAGCCGGGAGACGTCCAGACCCTGGTCCGCGGCGAGATGCGGAGCAGCGGCAGGTACCGGCTGGCCAGTGCGCTGACCTACCGGACCTCGGTCGGCACGGGCCACTTCGAGATCTGGCTCCGGCTCCCCGCCGCCCACGCCCGCTGAGGTCCGGCGCCCGGTCGGGCCGTGCCGTGTCCGCCCTGCGCCCAGGCCGCGTCCGACTGACGTCCCGGCCGTGTCCGTCGTCCCGCGTCCCGGCCGCGTCCGTCCGGGCAGCATCCCTGTCCGGACGGGCAGCGGACCTGTCCGCCATGACCGATTTACATATCATCGGTCCGGACGTCCCTTCGCAGGCAGAGACTGCCGGCACGCACCAGCTGCACCCAGCACGACGACGGAGACATCGCGGATGAATCGCAGTCAGGCCACCGGGCCGGTCGCACCCCGGCCATCGGCTCCCGCCTCCGTACCCGCTGCGTGCCGTGCCCGGTCCGGCCGCCCGCTCGCGCACGGCGGCACCCTGTCCCACCGGACCGGCACTTGAGCCCCAGGAGCGGGGACGGGGGCACCGCGGTCGGCAGGAAGCGGCCGTGGCTGCCGTCGCGGACGCGTTCCGCAGCACCCGCCGAGCTCCCCGCCGTGCCCGCGGCCGGCCTGACGGTGCGCCCGGTCGGCGGCGCGTGGCTGGTGCACCCCGCCACCGGCCCCGACCGCCGGTCCCTGCTGTTCGCCGCCGGTCTGGCGGCCGACCCCGAGTACGCGGTCGTCGTGGTGGACCTCCCGCCGGAGGCGGCACTCGACGCGGTGGAGGATGCCGTGGCCCGCGCGGTGCCCTCCGGTCCGCGGGGCCTGCGGCTGGTGTTCGGCAGGCCGCCCGCGCGGGGGCCCGCCGCAGCGGGACGCCGGCTGGCCGAGGGGGTGGGGCAGGACGTCGTCGTACCGGACGGTGTGCTGCTGCCGTCCGCGGGGGGCGCCCTGTTCATCGCGGCGGACCGGGGCCGCGGCTGGGTGCTGTGCACGCCGGAGGGCCAGGACCGGTACGTCTCCCGCCGCTTCCCCCGGCCCGCGTGGGACGGGACCCTCCCGGACAGTCCCTGGCCCGTGGGGAAGGACTGCGTGGCCGAACCGGTGGGCGCCGGTGTGTGGGTACGCCCGGCGTGCGAGGACACCGCACGGCACCACCAGCGCCGGTACCTGGCCGCCCGGCTGCGCTGCCGCGACGACGCGGCCACCGTGGTGATCGGCGCCCCCGCCGCGGCGGAGCCGGTGCCGCAGGACATCGCCCGCCTCTGGCGGGAGCTGCCGGAGGACGTCCGGGCCACTGTGCGCGTCGTGCCGTACGGGGACGGGATACGGGCGGCGTGCGGAGACCGGTCCGTCGGCGACACCCTCGCCGCCCTGACCGGCGAACCGGTGCACGTGTACAACGGCTTCCCCACGAGCGACCCGGTCGTGGGGCGGGCGCCGCTGGACGAGGTGCTCTTCCTGGAACCGGACGGGACGACGGGGCGTCCCGTCTTCTCCCGGGAGTACCTCCATCTGCCCCCGGAACCGGGCGGGCCCGGACACCCACCGCTCGCGGTCGACCACCGCTGGCCCCTCGACCACCTGCCGATGCTCCGCCGGGGCCTGTACCGCAGCGGGTCCGGCGCCGCGCTGGAGGTCCTCCCCTGGGGCCTGTGGATCCGGCCCGTCGCGGAACCGCCGTACGCCCACGAGGTACGCGCCGCCCTCCCGGACCCCCACCACGAACTGATCCTGTGCGACGACAGCGTGCCCGAGGCGCTGCCCCGGCTCCAGCGGCTGGCCGAGGACGTCGTCCGGCGCCTGCCGCCGGAGACCGGGCTGCTGGTACGGGTGCTGACCGCGGACCGTCCGTGGCGGGTGCCGGCCGCGTGCGCCGCGGCACAGGCCCCTCAGCCGGAGGCCGGGCAACAGCCCGGCACGACGGCCTCGGAACCGGTGGTCGGCGAACTGCCCTCCGACGCGGGCGAGTCACCGCCCGAGGAGGCCGGCTCGAGCACGCGGGAACCAGCGAACCACCCCCCCACCGGGGCGGGTTCGCCCAAGGACGCCGCGCTCGTCGCCCTGGCGCTCCAGCGGAGTCCGGCGCTGGGCGGTGACCGCCCGCCCGCGGCGGTCCTGGCCGGGCTCCTCGCGGCGCGTCTCCAACTGACCGTGCACGGGCGGCGGGCCGCCGGGGAAGGCGGGGAGGCCGACGGCGAGCCGGCGCCGCCCACGGCCCAGGCCCTGGAGGGCCTCGCCATGCTGCCCGTGCACGACGGTGTGGTGACGCTGCGCACCGAGCTCGGCGAGGACGGTGCACGGTGGTACGCGGCACACCGTCAAGTCGTCGAGCACGGTGTGTGCGCGGCCTCCCTCACCGGCAATCCGGGACGAGCGGGCGACGCCGACATCGTCATCCGCTCGGTGACCGGTCGCCGTACGGCCCTGCTGGAACCCGAGTCGCCGGACCGGGTGCTGTTCCCGCCGGACACGCGCTTCGAAGTCCTGGACGTCCGGGTCCGCCGCGGCGAGCGCACGGTCGTGATGATGCGGGAGCTGCCTCTGTCCTCCTTCCCGCCGGATGACCCCGGCCGGACGGCCGTACGGGAACTCGAAGAGGCCCTGCGGACATGGCGGTTCGACGAGGAGGCCGGCCTGGTGCGGGACGGCACACCGGACCCGTTCATGCGCGCACCCGGCCTGGGGTACCCGGACCCGGCGCCGGAACCGTCCGGCGCCGGGATCCTTCCTGTCGCGCTCAGTGAGCGGTTCCGCTGACCCAGAGGGTCGTGCCGTCCTGCCGGATCACCACGTTGCCGTCGTCCTGCAGCACCAGCTCCGCCCCGTCGTGCCCGGCGGTGCCGGAGGACCAGGCGGTCTGGTCGTCGCGGGTGTACACGACGAGGTGTCCGTCAGCCTGGAAGACCGTCTTGTAGCCCCGCCCTTCGGTGTGGGACGCCCAGCGGACCGTGCCGTTCTCGTCGGTGATGACCAGGTTGCCGTCCTCCTGCATCGTCAGGTGGGCCCGGTCCGACACGATGGAGGTGCCGAGGTCCAGGACACGGGTGGCCTGCACGACCAGGCCGCCCGTGGCCGGCGGGGTGTCGGCCCGCTGAGCGAGGGCCGACACGCTCTGGACCGTCGGCGCGGTCTGGCCGGTGACCGGCGTCGTCCCGGCGGACTGCGGCACACTGGCCGAGGCGGGCGTGACCGCAGTGGTGACGGCGTGCACCGAGGGCGCCGACGGAGCCCCGATGCGTACCGCCGCGGTGGCGCGGGCGGGCGACGTCGCCCGGTCGCCCGAACCGCCGGAACCGCCGGAACCGCCGGAACCCGGACGGGTCTCCTGGTGTCGCTTGGTGCCCGCGGCGAGGACCGTCGGAGCGTGCGGCGTGCCGCGGGAAGCCGATGTCTCGGGGTGCGGGGCGCGTATGCCGGGGCCCCGGTCGGGCTTGGGCGGGGAGACGCGCATGGTGGGAGTCGGCGAGGCGGATGCCGGGGAGGAGGGCGTGGGGGACGACGCGGACGGGGTGGAGGAAGCGGTCGCGGGACCGGAGGTCACTTCCGGGTGGGTCGGGACGTCGATGGTGAAATTCGGGCCGACCGCCTGCGGCGAGGGCGTCCGCCGGCCGGCGGACTCGAAGTCGGTCTCGTTGTCCTTGTCGTTGTTGTGGCTCAGCGCCAGCGGCAGCGCGACCAGGACCGCTCCGGCGACCGCGGCGGCGGCCAGCATAGGCCGCTGGCCGGACTTGTTGGTGCCGGTCTGCGCCGCGCTTCCCGTCGTACCGCCCCCGCCGGACGGTGACTGTCGGTCGCCGTCGCGCTCCGGACGGCCGGACTGCCGCTCCTCCTGAGAACGGTGGGCGGCGATGACGCGGAGTGCGTTCGCCGCCCGCTCCTCACGCGCCGTCCGCGCGCTCGTCTCGCGGTTGCCCGGCTCCTGTCCCTCGGGCGCGGACGAGGGGGTGTCGGACAGGACGACTGCCCTGCGCATCCTCAACTGCTCGGTGCCCTCGGGGGGCGCGCCGCGCCTGGGCGTCCTGCGCTCAGCGGACATGTGCTTCTTCTCCTCCTGAAGTGGGTGTGCGTCCGGCACGACGGAGCCGGACGGCATGGTCAGGCACCGTCGGGCCCGCCCGTGGACCGCTCGGCCAGCGGCCCGGTGAGCCGCGGCAGCCACGAGGCGCGGGCGCCGCCTGCCTCCGGGGTCCGTTCGGCCGCCTGCTCCAGCGCGGCCAGGGCGGCCCTGTCCTGGGCCTCGTGTTCACCGTGCCGGGCGGTGGGGTCGCCGTCGGCCAGCTCACGCAGCAGTACCGTCAGCGCTCCCGGCCGGCCGTGTGATCCGAGCGCCCTGAAGCGCGTACCCGGTGCGAAGACGACCTCCTCTCCCTTGCCCGCTGCCGGGGCGGGAGCGAACAGGCCGCGCACCCGGCGGCCGGTCACCGACCAGATGAGGTACCGGTCTGCCGCCGCCGGAGGTGCGCCGTCCAGGGCCAGTGTGCCGACCGGACCGGCCTCGCGCAGTTCCCTGCCGGGTGACAGCGCCCTCGCCTCCGCCGGGAGAACTCCCGCGTCGCGGAGGACGATCCCTCGGTACGACGGAAGCCGCCGCAGCCCGGAGGCCAGACAGGACAGGTAGGGCAGCACGTCGTCCGTCCCCGCCGCCAGGCGCCCCGCCAGCCAGCGCCAGCTCAGCGGGCCGTCGTCGAGGGTGAGGAAACTGCGCACCGCGATCAGGTCCGCGTGTGCGTCTTCGTCACGGCCGTGCAGGCGCAGCCCCGGCACCACCATCAGCGTGCGGGCGACCGCGGCCTGCTGCTGCCACCACTGCTCCCCCGCCATGGCCTGGACGGCCCGCCGATCGGCGTCGCTGCTGTGGTGCAACGGGGTGACACGGACGACGGGTGCGGCCCGGCGGACCGGTGCGGTCGGCGCGGGCGGGCGCTCCTGGCCGAGGCCGGTGGGCCGGACGGGGGTAGGCGAGGGTGGCGGAGGCACGGGCGCCGCCGGCGGGGCCGGAGCGGCCAGCGTGGCCTGCACGGGACTGGGAACGGCAGCGGCGGCCGGGCCTTCCGCCGTCGCCGCCTCACCCGCGACCTGCAACGGAACCGGGACGGAACGGCTACCGGGCCGCCCCACCGAACGACTCGCGGCCTGCGCCTCGGCGAAGCCGGGCGGCACCGGCGCCCGCGCGACGGACGGAGCGGCCGCGGCAGGGGCCTCGACAACGGGGTGGGGCGGGGCGGCCACACGGCGGATCCGTACGCTCATCGGCTCGGCGTGCCAGGGAGCCTCGGTAAGGCCGGTGTCTGCGTGCGGCGCGGCCCGTGCGGCGGTACGGGGCTGCGCAGGCTCACCGGTGTCCTCCGCCCGCCCCGCGGCCGCGGGGCCGGTGGCCTGCTCCTCGCGGTATTCCAGGGCGAGTTGCCGTCGTTCGGTGACCTCTCGCAACAGGCGCCGTCCCTGCGCGCTGCACCTGCCGAGCACGTGGAGCGTCGTCCGCCCCTGCACGGACGGCTCCAGGCCGTCCATCAAGGTGTCGAGCACGGGCCACAGCCCGTCGTCCAGCCGCTGCCCCGGCACACCGACGTCGACCGTCATCGTCTCGCGGGCGAGTGCCCGCCGGGACGCCTCCGCGGGCGGGCTTCCATGGACGCCCAGCCACAGTCCCGCCCGGGTGACGGCGATGCGCCACTCATCGTCCAACGCGAGCACTCCGTCCTCGGACACCTCGGCCGACCCCGGAACGGGCGATCGCCACCGCAGAAGGCGCGGAGCCGGAGTGGGTCCGCCGTGTGCCGGGAGGCAGGCGACGGATTCGAGGTAAGGCCGCCACGTCGGTTCGCCGTCCGCTCCGACCAGCACCACGGCCGGCTCGGCCCGAGTGCCGTCCGCGCTCTCCAGCAGAGCCGGGATCCCGCTGACGACCTCCACCTCGGTGCCGAGCAGGTCGGCGGTCTCCTGACCGGTGGGGAGCAGGTCACGCCCGTCGCCAGGGATGAGGCGGACGGTGGCACGGACCCGCTCGGGCAGCATGGCCAGCAAGTCGGCCAGCGCCTGCGCGGAGACAGGAGGCGTACGGGGAGTACCCACGACGACGGCGAGCCGGTGGCTGTCAGCGGGAATCGAGGCGGCGACGGCCCGCTCGGCATCCGGCGCCGGTTGTGCCGTGCGCACCAGCACCCCCGCGGGCACAGGCTCGACGACCAGCCCGTCGACGGCGTCGGTCACCAGACCTGCCGCCGCGTCCTCCCAACTGGGCGCCGGATGACGCAGTCCGAGAGGCCGGGGGGCCAGGCCGGGGCCGAACTGCCACCAGCCGCCAGGGCCTGTCGGGGTGAAGAGCGACCCGCCCGGAGCGACGACCACGGGCCCGGCGGGGGCGACCACCTCCAATTGCCAGGTGTCCGCGATCCGCCTGGCGGGAGCCGGCCGCCCCGGCAGGTCGGCTCCCCCGCCGGCCCACAGGAGCCGCACGTGTCCGATACCGGACCGTCGGCATTCGTCCAGCACCGGCTCGAGTTGCCGCCACAGGTCCGTGGCGTCCGAGGTACCGGCGGCGACCAGCACGGTCGCCTGGTCGGGCGGGCCGTCACCCAGGGCGTCGACCGTGTCCTCGAGGCCGGCCGACTCACCGGCGGGAAGGACGTACACGGGCCCGGACGCGACGGGACGGGCCGCGTCGCCGAACCGGGGAACGAGGGCGCGCAGGGGGCTGCGGCCGGTCGTCCATCGCCTCACTGGTCGCCGCGCCTCCCACCTGTGCCGCACATCCCCGAGGGTGAGGATCCACCCGGCACCGTCATCGCAGCAGCCGTCCGCGGCGGCGGGCAAGGCGAGCGGCCGGGTCGTGCCCTTTCGCAGGGGCTCCGTGCACGAGTGGACATGACGTCCGCCGCCGGTGACAGGTCACTGCCCGGGTGTTCGAGGGGCTGTGCGGTGGGTTGTGGGCGAAGAGGCGGAGTGTGTGGCTCGGGGGGCAGAGGGGTGGGTGGATCGCTGCGGTGGGTGGGTGTTTGACCAATGATCGGGTGGGCGTGG
>NZ_JBEXLP010000156.1:0-9054 GCF_040610035.1 Streptomyces sp. NPDC004542 | reverse complement strand
GACGCGGAGACGTACCCGGCATCGGGTGTCTGCCAGATCAGGGACGGCGGCATCGGCGAGCCCTACGCCAAGGGCAAGTCCGACGAGACGCCACCTTGTGGGGTGAAATACCTGCGCTCCTCCGGCGACGGCTCCTACCCGCTGAAGGCCACCATCACCTGGAAAATCCACTGGACGGGCAGCGACGGCAAGGGTGACACCCTGCCCGACGGCACCTTCGGCGCGACCCAGAATGTCGTGGTGCAGGAAATCCAGGCCGTCAACCGGTAACCACGCTCGAGTGGCTGGGAGAAGCGGTGGCCAAGTCGCTGCACCGGCCCCGCCCAGGGACGCTGCTTGGTGCTCGCTTTCATCCCAACGAGGCTGAGCAGGGCGGCCGTTCCACGTTCGCGCGTCTCAGTCTCACGTGTCCCTACCGCCACGCTGCTCTTCACCTGGGCACTCCAACGGTGACAGATCAGGCCGCTCTGGTTCCCCAACTGGCAGCCTGGATACGGTATCGACTGCTTCGCTCATCCCGACCGCCTCACCAGGAGCCCACCGTGACCCGCCGCCGCCGCCTGATCTCGACAGCAGCCGCCGGAGCGATGGCCGCGCTTCTCCTCGCCGGTTGTGGCGGGGGTGGGGGCGGCGGTTCGAAGGGCAACGACAAGATCGCGGGCGCGGACACGGGGGGCTCGGCTTCAGCTTCGCCGAGTGCCTCGGCGTCGAGCTCGGCCAACCGGCCCGTGATCACGTTGCCCTCGGACGTCAAGGACAAGTACGAGAGCTGGAAGACGGGTAACGAGATCAAGGACGCCGTTCTCGTGGATACTGCCGCGCGCATCGACGCGACGAACGACGCGATCTTGCGCGGCGAAACCAGCGCACCGGGTCTCTCGTTCTACTACCGGGACAAGGCATTGACCGACGCCGTGGCCTGGGTGCAGGCGTACCTGGACGCCAATCTCTCCTTCACGGGAACCACTCGCTACTACGCCCCCAAGGTCACACTCTCCGGTGACGCAACTGCGTCCGTCGTCTACTGCTCCGACGAGAGCAAGGGATTCAATAAGAGCCGCAAGACCAAGAAGGTCGACAGGACTCCCTTGAAGCAGAGCCCGTACGTGCTGTACAACACGCGCCTCGAGAAGAACAAGAACGGTGTGTGGCAGACCACGAACCTGATCTCCAAGCGGGGGGACAAGACATGCGCTGCGTGAGCGGATGCAGGCGGGGTTCGCTGTCGTTCGCACTGGCAGTTGTGTGCGTGACTGCATTGGCTGGCACCGCCGATGCCTACGGACCGGGGGACGGGCAGGGGGCATCGTCGTCGGTTCCATCCGGTAAATCGGACGGAAAAGGCGCACTTTCCGCCACCGCTGGTGCTGTGGTTTACGACCTGTCCAAGAACGGCTCGGGCGAGTCCGCAGGTTCAGTGAGCTCCACGACGGCGTGGACACCACCGGCTTGCTACTACGCGCCCAAGTTTACTCCCGATCAACTCAAGGCATACCTAGAGCCGACCTGGGAGGCGGATTCCACCGGTTACGAGTGGGATGCCCAGCAGCGCGACAGATACGTCAATGGCCACCCGTACAAAGAATTCAACAAGGACAAGGCCGACAAGGGCTATTGGTGGGACTCGTACGTCACGCGGGGCCGCGAAGGTGACTCGGATTCCCTTGACTGCACCAAGCCCATTTTCTGGGTGGACACCGGTGACGACCCGCCGGCTGACGTCCCTCAAGCCGTCACCTCGAAGGTCTTCGCTGAGCTGGCGTACAACGAAATCCATGTCCCCGGTACAAAGGTGACGCTCGCTCCGGCGAACACCACGAAGGTGAACCTCCCCACGTGGGCATGGCTGGACGGCGCCAGGTTCAAGCCGGTCTCCGTCACCGCCTCGATCCCGGTACTGGGCATCTCCGCGACGACGACCGCTGAACCGGTGTCCCTGAGGATCGCCCCAGGTACGTCGGACGCGGAGACGTACCCGGCATCGGGTGTCTGCCAGATCAAGGACGGGACGATCGGCGAGTCCTACGCCAAGGGCAAGTCCGACGAGACGCCACCCTGTGGAGTGAACTACCTGCGCTCCTCCGGCGACGGCTCCTACCCGCTCAAGGCCACCATCACCTGGAAAATCCACTGGACCGGTACCGGCACCACGGGTGGCGACCTGCCTGACGGCACCTTCGGGACCACCCAGAATGTCGTGGTGCAGGAGATCCAGGCCGTCAACCGGTGACAGAGGGCGCCAACGCGCAGCCCGCCCGCCCCCTCACGTAGGGGCGAGCGGCCGCCTGGGTCGACGAGCGGATAACTCGACCCAGGAGGGTTGAACACGTGGCAGACCAGTTGTCCGTCGACGACGACGAGTTGAAGCACTTCATGAAGTTGCTGAACAAGTCGAGCGGCTCGCTGAAGGGCCTGCGCAAGGCGCTCGGCGACGCCACCGTCACCGGCCTCGGCACGGAGGACCTGGACTCCGCCTGCGAGGACTTCCAGCTGGACTGGAAGCGCGGCACCGAGCAGATCGGTGAGCAGACCGAGAACCTCGCGGAAATCATCGGCCAGAGCAGGGACAGCTACCGGGAGGTCGACAAGGCGCTGGAAGCGGCGCTGGAAAAGGGCAAGCACCGCAAAGGTGGGAGCGGGCGGTGACGACGGCTCCCGGTAGCGAGGCGAACCCGTACACGCACCTCGGCTTCAATCCGACGCCGGGGAACACGGACACGGTGCGAGACCTGCACAAGAAGCTTGCCTCCTGCGCGAAGGTCCTCGAGGAGACGCACGGCCTCGTTACCAGGCTGATGGACGGCAGCTACTGGCAGGGTGACGCGGCGGTCGCCTTCCGGGAGGAACTCCAGGGCGGCCCGCTGGCCCTCAACCTCAAGAACGCCGCACACTCGATCCGCAAGGCGGCCCGACAGCTCAACGACTGGGAGGGCGAACTCGATGACTTCCAGCGCCGAGCCGGGCGGCTGAACAACGATGCGAAGGACGCGCGGGACGCCCTCGACAAGGCGAAGAGCGCACCTGTCCCGGACAAGAAGGGCTCCCGCCAGGCCGACACCGAGAAGGCCCCGGACCTCGTGAACACAGCGGTCGAAACCGCCCAGGCCGACCTCGACAAAATCATCGCCAAGGCGAAGAAACTGGCCGCGGAACACGAGGAGAAGGCACGGCAGAGAGCCGGGAAAATCCGCGACGCGACGAGGAAGCTGGCACCTCAGGAGCCGGGAGCTTGGGACAAGTTCACGGACTGGTTGGATGACAACCTGCCAGACATCCTCAGCGGTGTGGCTGCGGTTTTGGGCGTGATCGCGATCTTTGCGACAGGACCACTCGCTGTTCCACTGCTCATGGTGGCTGCAGCGATGCTCAGCGGAACCGCTCTCGCTCTGCGGTTGCAGGACGACGAGGTCTGGGCTTCCCTCAAGGACGGAATGATGAAAGGTGAGTTCGATGTCGACTTCTGGAGCAACGCCATCTCGGTCGCCGGAGATGCACTGGGCGTCGTGCCTGGGCTTGGCGCGGTGGCCAAGGGGCTGATGAAGGCTCCCGAAGCGCTGAGTGCCGCTGCGCGATCCGCGGAGGGCGGACTTGCCCTGGGCCAGAAGGTTGCCACGGTTGGTTCTACGATCCGGGACGAGGCGGTGGCTATCTCCGATACGGAAAGTCTCCTGCAGCGGGTGAACGTCTTCGGCGCGCGTACGAGGGATGTGCTGCCGGTGGTGGAAAGAACCGCGACCTGGCTCGGAGCCGGCACGGCCGTGTACGGGGTGGCCGGCAGCCTTTACGATTCGATGGGCAGCGACAGCGGTGCAGCCAAAGCTGTCACGTTCACGCTGGACGGCCTTCGGACCGGAACAGTCGATGGATCGGCTACGATCGGAATTTTACATTACCTCTTCAGGGGGGTTGCGGTCGCGTCATGAATTCGGAAGCGATCGTCATCGACCAGTCCGTCCGGATGCTCGATGCCGATATCTGGTTCGCGTTACCCGCGGGGTTCTTTCCGTTGCCGCTCAACGAGCTCGTCCAATCAGGGCACGCACCTGAGGTCGCGGAAAGTGCGCATCCACTGCGTGCACTCGTGGAAGCGCTGAATTTTACCGACGAGCATCAGCTACTTGTCCCGTTGTTTGCGCCGATTCTGCGCATGTCTTATGTGCTGGCGCGCAGCGGTGTGGTTCACTTTTCAGTGGGTCTGCATCGTGATGACAAGGGTGACGGATCCTTGCTGCCCTCTCTCTTCACACTCGGGTGGTCTGAGACTGCCTGGGCGCCACGTGGCGTGACCGCCGCCCGAACCGCCGCAGGATTGCTGGACGCCCGTCATGTGGAGCTTCTCGATCTGCCTTGTGGTCCGGCATCCCTTGCGGAGACTCTGATGAGTGTCCAGGTTGCTGACGCACCGCAGGAACTGCTTCAGCTTGCCGTGCACGTTCCATACCCGGACGCGGCGAAGTTGGCTGTACTGACTCTTTCAACGCCCGCAGTGCACCATGCTGACCACTACCGCCACCTACTACGGGAGGTGGCTCGCATGGTCACTTTCAAGAACCCGCTACTTGTGGACGAGGATGAGGCGTGACATGGAGCTTGCGCGTGACCCCGCCGCGGCTGCCTCTGCCTGGGAAGATTCTGCTACGCAGGCTGCTTGCGCAAAGTTACTGACCTTCGCTGTTGTAGGTCAGGTTGTTTGGCCTGCCGTATGCGTTGGAGGCTTCGTTATCATGCTCCTCGTCGGGCAGTGGGCGATGTGGTTCATTCTTCCAATTTTCCTGTACTCCCTGTATCGCGCGTTTCTTCAGCGTCATTATATTAATTCGGCTGTGCAGGCGCGGCGAGTTCTGAAAGTGTATCCATGGCAGGTGTACAGAATGCCTGAAAGTGGTATCGGGCAGATCCCCGGAGCAAAGCTTGGTGACGTCTGGATTTCCTTCCCGAATCCGGATCAGCCGGAGAAGGGCGTGCCTGTCGTCCTTCACGGCCATGCGCGGTCTGTCTGGTGGCGTCGTCGCCTCGGACGAGGGTACGAGACGGGAAAGACAAGTCAAGTGGCCAAGGTTTGGTTCGCTGGTGATCCGCGATTCGCCGGGGTCATCGCGGTTCCTGGCCCTAGACGCTTGTTCCTGCTGTATCAGCTAGCAGCCGGACATGCGGGAAATGGCGGCGAGCGAGTTGTTTCTCCTAAAGCGATCGAGCGTGCACGTCGCGCTGGGATCCGCGCAGTTCCCTGATTTACGGGACTGCCGCAGGCTTATATATAAGGCCTCGTAGGTCCTCCAAGGTTGGGCCAAATCCCCGTCACGCGGGGAGCTTCGGCTGCCTTGGGGGTGGGGTCGGGTGGAAGACTGGGCGGGGTTGCGTAAGTGAAGAGAGTGAAATGGCCGTCGATGGGGAGCAGGTGCGGTGGGTAGGCGGCAAGTGCGGAAGATGTTGCAGTTGATGGCCGGCGGGGGGCCCGTTGAGGTCAGCCATGCGATGGGCTCCGTGAAGAAGCTGGCCCGGCTGGCCTTCGTGGCGCAGCAGTTCGGGTACGAGTACGCCGACGCCCGGTACACCGGGTCCCGGAACAACGTGCTCAAGCTGGTCATCGTCCCCGACCACAGCCCGCAGGCCCGGGCTCGGGCCGCGCAGAACTGGGCACAGTATCCGAACGCCATGGACGGGGTCTCGCTCCCGCCCGTCGTGCCCGACGCGCTCGAACTGCTCAAGGCGCAGATCCAGTTCGACCTCACCGGCAAGAGCGCCGAGAAGCGCTTGGCCTACGGGGTGGTGGGCATCACCGTCGGGCTCGTCCTCTACGCCGTGCGGAAGGGGGGAGGGGCCTTCCACTTCGCCGTGGCGGGCGGCGCTTGGGTCATCTTCATGGCGATCATGGGCCTCGGGTTCCTCGTCACCCGGCGGCGCAACGCGAAGTTCGCCCGTCGGCTTCAGGCCGCCGGATTTCTTCCCGTGAGGGAAGAAGGCGGGCGGGTGCGGTATCTGTCGCCCGGTGCGCAATATCCGTCCGGGGTGCGCATGCCCCAGATGGGGATGGGCGTGGGGGCGCCGGTGATGCCGCAGGCGGGTCCGCCGCCGGTCCAGCTGCCGGTGCAGGGCGCGCCTTACAGTGGTTCCGGTGCGGTTTCCGGGCCTTACGGCCATCCCCAGCAACCGCAGCCCCACCCCGCCTGGCAGCCACCGCAGCCCTGATCCCGCCCCGGGGGTCTCCCTGTCGGTGGCCGGCTCCCGCACGGCCGGTGCCCGCGCAACCTCTCATCCCGTCTCCGCGTGGGGTGAGAGCAACGTTCCCTTGCGGTCACCCGCAGCCACAGGGCGGAAACGCGTCCTCCCTACCTTCGGGACTCATCACCGCTCATCACCGTGAGCAGCATCGAGCCCCGGAGCACCGTGGAGGCGTCATGACAGCCCCTAGTACGGCACCCGCACCCCCGAGCAGGGGCGGCCGCTGGATCCAGCAGTGGGATCCGGAGGACGAGACCTTCTGGAACGAGACCGGCGAGAAGACCGCCAAGCGGAACCTGCTGTTCTCCGTGCTGTCCGAGCACATCGGGTTCTCGATCTGGACCCTGTGGTCGGTGCTCGTGCTGTTCATGGGCCCGGAGTACGGGCTGACCCCCGCCGACAAATTCCTGCTCACCTCGATGGTGACCCTGGTCGGAGCCGTCGTCCGCGTCCCCTACACCTTCGCCGTCGCCCTCTTCGGCGGGCGGAACTGGACGGTCATCTCCGCGAGCCTGCTGCTCGTCCCGAGTGTCGCGGCCTTCGCCGTGATGAAGCCGGGTACCTCCTTCGACACCTTCCTGCTGATCGGGCTCCTCGCGGGCGTCGGCGGCGGCAACTTCGCCTCCTCGATGACCAACATCAACGCCTTCTTCCCGCTCCGCAAGAAGGGGTGGGCCCTCGGCCTCAACGCCGGCGGCGGCAACATCGGGGTGGCCGCCATCCAGCTGGTCGCCCTTGCCGTCATCGGCGCGAACGGTGGGCCGCGCGTGCTGCTCGGGATCTACATCCCGCTCATCGTCGTCGCCGCCGTCCTCGCCGCGCTGTTCATGGACAACATCGAGAACGTGAAGAACGACACCGGCGCGGCCAAGGACGCCGCGAAGGACGCCCACACCTGGATCATGTCGGTCCTCTACATCGGGACCTTCGGCTCGTTCATCGGCTACAGCTTCGCCTTCGGGCAGGTGCTGACCAACCAGTTCGGGCGTACCCCGCTGCAGGCCACGTACCTCACCTTCATGGGACCGCTGCTCGGCTCCCTGATCCGTCCGCTGGGCGGCTGGCTGGCCGACCGGTACGGCGGGGCGAAGATCACCCTGTGGAACTACGTGGCCATGGCCGCCGCCACGGCCGTCCTGGTCGCCGCCGGCATGCAGAAGTCGCTGCCGCTGTTCGTCGTCGCGTTCGTCGTCCTGTTCTCGCTCACCGGGATCGGCAACGGTTCCACGTTCAAGATGGTCCCGGGCATCTTCCAGACCAAGGCCCTCGCCAGGGGGCTGGAGGGGGAGGCGGCGGCCGCGTACGGGCGGCGGCTGTCCGGGGCCTCCATGGGGCTCATCGGCGCGGTCGGCGCGCTCGGCGGTGTGGGCATCAACCTCGCCTTCCGGCAGTCCTTCCTCTCCTACGGTTCCGGTACCGGCGCGTTCGTCGCCTTCATGGCCTACTACGGCCTCTGCTTCGCGGTGACCTGGGTCGTATACCTTCGCCGTCCGGCCGGCCAGGCCCGTGCCGTGGCCGCCGCCGAGGCGAAACCGCAGCTCAGCTATGCCGAGGTGTGACGTAACACCGGCGACATCAACCCGAACCGAGCCTGTCACGCGGCGTTGACAGGCTCGTTCGGCATGCAGGTCAGCTAGGAGAGCCATGTACGACGAACAGCAGCGACCGGACCACGGCCGGCCCGGCCCCCTCGCCGGGTTCACCGTGGGTGTGACGGCCGCGCGCCGGGCCGACGAGCTCGGGGCGCTGCTCCAGCGGCGCGGGGCGGCCGTGCTGCACGCGCCTGCCCTGCGCATCGTGCCGCTCGCCGACGACGGTGAACTGCTCGCGGCCACCAAGGAGATCATCGACCAGGTGCCGGACGTGGTGGTCGCCACCACCGCGATCGGTTTCCGGGGATGGGTCGAGGCCGCCGACGGGTGGGGGCTCGGCGAGCAGCTGATCGGGCGGCTGCGCGGGGTGGAACTGCTGGCGCGCGGGCCCAAGGTCAAGGGCGCGGTACGGGCCGCCGGGCTGACCGAGGAATGGTCGCCGTCGAGCGAGTCCATGGCCGAGGTGCTGGACCGGCTGCTGGAGGAGGGGGTCGACGGGCGGCGGGTCGCCGTACAGCTGCACGGTGAGCCGCTGCCCGGTTTCGTCGAGGCTCTGCGGGAGGGGGGAGCCGAGGTGGTGATGGTGCCGGTGTACCGGTGGATGCCGCCGGAGGACATCGGGCCCGTCGACCGCCTGCTGGACGCCGCCGTCACGCGCGGGCTGGACGCGCTGACCTTCACCAGCGCGCCCGCCGCCGCGTCGCTGCTGTCCCGGGCCGAGAAGCGGGGGCTGCTGGCCGAGCTGCTCGCGGCCCTCGACGGCGATGTGCTGCCCGCGTGCGTCGGGCCGGTCACCGCGCTGCCGCTGCAGGCGCGGGGCGTCGAGACGGTGCAGCCGGAGCGGTTCCGGCTCGGTCCCCTCGTCCAACTGCTCTGCCAGGAACTGCCGGGGCGGGCGCGCACGTTGCCGGTCGCCGGGCACCGGCTGGAGATCCGGGGGCACGCGGTGCTGGTGGACGGCGACCTGAAACCGGTACCGCCGGCCGGGATGTCCCTGTTGCGGACGCTGTCGCGGCGGCCGGGCTGGGTGGTGGCCCGGGCGGAGCTGCTGCGGGCCCTGCCGGGGGCCGGGCGGGACGAGCACGCCGTGGAGACGGCGATGGCCCGGCTGCGTACGGCGCTCGGGACGCCGAAGCTGATCCAGACGGTGGTGAAGCGGGGCTACCGGCTCGCCCTCGATCCGGCGGCCGACGCGAAGTACGCCGACGCCTGACGCCCGGCGCCGACGCCCGGCGCCGAC
>NZ_JBEXLP010000155.1:0-9075 GCF_040610035.1 Streptomyces sp. NPDC004542 | reverse complement strand
TTACCGATTCGGGGCAGTTCGTCGCCCACCCGCTGGCGGCGCGCGGTGTCGGGCGGGGCGGGCGCGCGCGCCGCCGGGACCGGCGCGAGTGCGGGGGCGCTCCCTGCCGGGCCCAAAGGGACCGGGGAGAGGTGCTGGGCGATCGTCAGCGCGAGGGGGCCGGCCGCGGCGCGCCGGGTGATCGCAGCCAGCCACTGGCCCGCATGGTTGAGCACCTGCGGGGTTGTCGGCGGGGCCATCAATGGGCCCCGCACCGGCACCAGCACCGGTGCGGCGCTGCCCGTTGGCGGAGCAGGGGTCCTGCGGGGGTAGGCGGCATGAACGGCACCGGCCGGGTCGATCCACAGGTCGCCGCCCCGTTGCCCGCCGCCGACGAACCGCACATGCGCGTCCATGTGATGGGCCAGGTCGCGCACCAGCACCTCGCGGTCCATGTCGGCGTGGGCGAAGGCGGCCGGCGGCTCCGGTGGGCGGCCTTCCGGATTGTCCGGGCGGGTGGCGTGGTACGCCCGTACCGCGTCCATCACGGCGGCCGTCCGCGCCCGCAGCGGCTCGGCGGTGCCGGGCGGCGCGGAGCGCGGGGCGCCGGCGAGCATGCGCCGGTAGTCGGCGAGCACGGCCGGGGGCGCGGCCCCGGGCCGTACCGCCGCGATCGCCGTGTGGTCGTCCCGCAGGGTCCGTACCGCCCAGTCGAGCGTTGCTCGGTGCAGTTCCAGCGCGAGCCGGTCGGGGTCCACGGTGAGCGCCAACGCCCGCCGGCCGCCCAGTGGGCCGACCTGCTCGGCCAGCAGCCGTCCGATCACCAGGTCGGCGCGGGCCGGGTCCGCACCGGGTTCCCGCGCCGCCCGCACCAGCAGCGGCGCGAGGTCCACCGGGGTGGCACGAGCGGCGGCCCGCCATGCCGCGTGACGGTGGTCGTCCCTCGCGCGCAGGTCCGCCAGTTGCTGCTGGAACACCCGCAGGCCGTCCTCAGACACCTCCACGTACATTTCGCCGTTGACCGGCTCGCTGACGCGCAGGCCGAGCCGGGTCGGTGAACCGAAGACGTGGGTGCGGTGGTCCTCCGCCTCCAGGTGCACCTGGACGCGGACGCGCACCAGTTTCACCGGGCCCTGCTGCTTGACGTGCTGCTCGCGCCGGTAGTTGGCGGTGCCGCCGGCGCTCTGCGTGGCCGAGGTGAGCAGGGGCGGCGCGGTCGACGTCGAAACGCTGTCGGCGTTGTGGGGGCCGAAGGTGCTGCCGCCGCCGCCACTGCCGGACAGCGTGGTCTGCCAGTGGTCTGTGGAGGCGGAGACGGACGTGCCGCTCTGGTGTTTGGCGTAGCGACCGGTGCCGGTACCGACGACGTCGCCGAGCACCTGGACGTCGTACAGCGCGCTGCGCAGGAACAGTTTCACGCCGTGCGCCGACGCGCCCGGCTCGAACAGGTGCGAGGACAGCTGCACCCGCTCGCCGGGGCCGACGCGGCCCAGCACGTTGGTCAGGTGGGTGCGCGACATCAGCAGGTTCAGCAGTGAGCTGACCCGCTTCCGGCCGGCCGCGTCGACGCCGAACACCGCGCGCAGCAGGTCCTCGGCAGCCTTCTGTGACTGGTTGAGCACCACACCCACGACGTACGCGTCCCCCGGGAGCCGCCCGAGCCGCCGCAGATCGCGCGGCCCGGCCGGGGTGTCGGAGCCCTGGGCCGGAGTGAAGCCGGCGATGCCCGCGGGCAGGTGCAGCCGGGTGACACCGTCGGCGGTCACCGTGTGGACGGCGCGCGGCGCGAGCAGGCCCAGCCCGCGCAGTGCGGCCAGGCTCAGCTCGTTCAACGGGCGGTGCGACATGTCGGCACGGGAGGCGGTCACCGTGAAACGGTGCCGAACCGTCGCCTCGTACAACCCGTCCCACGAGTACACCGTCTGCTCGGACACCCCGGATTCGGCGTGCGTCAGCCCACTGCGCCGGCTGGTCCCGAAACTCGCGGAGGCACCGCCGCTGCCGTGCGATCGGCCGGAGCCGACCTTGGCGACGGTGAACGACTGACCGACGTCGCGCGAGGAGGACACGACGCTGTTGGACTGGTGGTGCCCGTAGTTCTCCAGGCCCGCGTCCGGGCGGCGCTCCCGTACGTCCACGCCTGAGCGGAGTTCGGCGTGCACGGTGACCCTCACCATGTCGGTGAGGAACCAGCCGACCTGGTTGACGAGGTAGAACTCGACGCCGTCCTGGGAGAGCAGGTCTTCGTAGACCGCGTCGTCCCGGCCGCGGGAGAACAGATTGAGCACGGTGTCGAGCGAGCCCTGGAGCCGCCCGATGTGGCGACCGTCGGCGCTCCACAGGCCGGCGCCCTTGGTGAGCAGGCCCGGCGCCACCTGCTCGACAGCCTCCCGGAACAGGTCGGCGGTGGACCGGCCGCGCTCGTGGTCGATGCTGATGACGTTGCTGTGGCCGAGTATGTTGCCGCCCGGGTCACGACGGGTCAGATACTCCGGCAGCGTCAGCGACGCCAGCGCGTTGGGCCGCGGGTCCAGCGTGAACTCGTCGCCGAATGTCTCGTGGAAAGCCGCGCGCGCGTCCGCGTCCCAGACGGTCGCCCGGCCGTCCGTGTGCTGCTCGTGGAGCAGCCGTGCCCAGGCCAGGTGCCGGGTGGTGGCGGGGTCGTCCGTCGGCGCGGTCACGTCCTGCAGCCGTGCCACCGGTCGGTCCGGCTCCGGCTGCCGCGCCGCGGACCGCTCGGCGGGCTCGGCCTGTTGTGCCCGCGCGGTCCGCTCGTCCGGCCGCTCGTCCGGCAGGGCGTGTGCGGTGGCCCGGCGCCGCTGGGCGGGGGAGCCGGCTCGGTCGTCGTGGGCGCTCCGGCGGTCCGGCCGGCCGTGCGTGCCGGGTTCTTCCTGACCGCCGGAGGGTTCGTTTCCGTGCCCGGCCGGGGCGCCGGGCCGCCAGCGGGCGAGCAGGCGGGCCACGGTGTTGGCCGGCAGCTTCAGCGACCCCGCGGCCCAGCGCTCCATGGCACTGGTCAACTGCCGGTCGGAGACCGGCAGGTCACCGTCGGCGTACAGGGCGAGTGCCTCCGGCTCGGGCAGCAGGTAGAGCATCTCGTGGCCGACCAGGGTCTCGCGGCCGTAGTCGCGCGCGGACCACATCAGCTTGCCGTGCTTCTCGGCCAGCTTGGTCAGCGTCAGATCGACCTTGCTGCCGTACAGGTAGACGTTGCTGAAGCTGAGCTGGATCAGCTCCTTGCCCGCCGCCTGCTGGAAGCTCTCCGCGGTGTTGTGCTGCCAGCGGCCGCTCATGGAGACGCCACCGGAGGTGGAGATCGGGTCGACGTGGCCGGCCTGGTTGCCGCCGCCCGCGGTGGAGGCCGGGCGGGCGTGGCTGACGCCACCCACGGTGACGTCCGCCTGGGTCCAGGTCAGGCCCCGCGAGGTGGAGGTCGTTGTCGTGGCCTGGGACAGCCACAGCTTGATCACACCCTGCACGAAGGGGTCGGTGGAAGCGCCGAGGAACTCGGACGGGCCCAGCTTCGCCCTGACGTCCAGCGCGGCGAAGGTGTCCCGCAACAGCCCGTTGTCGAAGGGCTGGTCGGTGGTGTACCCCCCGAACGCCGCCTCCTTCAGGTGGGCGCGCAGCGTCGCGGCCATCGAGTCCAGTGTGCGGGCGGCCCGGCCCTGTGGGCCGTCCAGTGACGGCAGCAACCGGTTCAGCGCTGCGCGCAGGCCCTTGGTGTCGAGGTGGAAGACCACCGCTTGGTCCAGCACCTCGGGCCGGGTGTCGTCCTGCCCCGCCGCCGTGTCCTGCGCTCCGTCGCCCAACGGCAGCACCCGTACGGTGGCCGACTGGTCCGGCACCACCAGGGGTGCCGGGTCGCGCCGGCCCTCGCGGACCTTGCCGGGCAGCCCGCTGTGCTGGAACTCGATCGTGACGGTGTAGGTGCTGGTCACCTTCATCCGAAGGAACTCCCCCGAACTGCTCTCCAGCAGTTCGGGGCGGTTGTTGAGGAAGAACGCGCCCTCCGACGCACCCTTGCCCGCGCTCAGGCCGACCCCCGTCGCGCCGCCCAGCAGATAACGGAACACGCCGCGGGCCCGCAGGGCCAGCGACCATACCGTGCCTCCGGAGACTCCCACCGAGGCACTGTCCATGCCCATGGCCAGGTTGGTGAGGTGGTGGTCGTTGCCCCGGTCGAGAAACTCGATGGGCCGGGACCGCTCCGCGCTGATGGTGATGCGGGCGGCGTCCACGTCGAACTCAATGCCGGCGAAGCCCCGTCGCCGGTGCAGCACCAGGGTCAGACCGTCCTGGTGGAGGCGGTCGTGGTGGACGGCCAGGCCGTCGTGGAGGAACTTGTGCAGCAGGTCCTCGTTGTCGACGCGGCTCTCCAGGCCGGCGGACAGCTGCCACCACGAGCGGTCGCCGATCGGGTTCTCCCGGTCGCCCGGCAGCAGGAAGTCATGGGCGCGCAGCGCGTCGGAGATCACCTCGAAGAGGCTGTCGACGGTCTCCTCCGGGACCTCCACGAGGCCCATGCCGATGCCCCGGTAGGGGGTGTCGTCCCGCAGGTGGCGGGGCAGCCGGTCCGGTGCCTGCCGTTGCTCGGGGGTGGGGCCGCCGCGCAGTGCCGTGGGGTCGTAGGGCACGAGCGAACCGGAGGCGGTGGTGTCGTGCAGGGCCGAGCGCTCGACGGGGAAGCCGTGCCGGAACGCCTCCGGCTGCGGCAGTCGCAGCAGCGCCCGGCTCTTCACCAGGCTGGTGGACCGTGTCCGGTCGGCGCCTTCGCGGCGCAGCGTCACCTTCGCCCGCAGCATGAAGGCGGCGCGGTAGGCGACGGTGGTGCCGGCGAAGCGCGGGACCATGACCCACAGGCCGGTGCGGGTGGCGCCGAGCGCGTCGCCGTTGCTCCACGTCACCGACACCGAGCCGGAGAGGCCCAGCCCGGCCTTCGAGTTCTCGTGCGGGCGCGGTGTCAGGTCCAGCCCGGCGGTCAGCGGCGTGAGGGTCGAGGAGTGGCCGAGCCTGTGCTCGCCGCCCGTGCCGTCGATGGCGGTGCGGACGTTCTCCAGGTGCGCGGTATCACTGGCGGCACCGACCTGCCGTTCCCGCCCCGGAGCGAAGCGGTCGGCGTGCACGGTGACGGTGGCGACGGTGCGGCCGTACTTGTCGTGCAGGCGGAAGGTGTAGCCGCCGCGGGGAGTGCCGTCGCTCAAGCGGTCACCGTTGACGGCATGGTCGAGGAACGACGGCAGGTTCCACAATTTGTGGATCAGTTCGTCGTGCGTGCGCGAATCACCCGACGGGGGTAGCCCGCCCTCCTCCATGACGCGCGCGATGCGGTCGTACAGCGTGGGCAGTCCGGTGACGCCCGAGGCGAAATAGGTGCCGGGCAGCCGGGTGCGCAGCACCCCTTCACCCGTGGCGACGACCTGGTCCTCCCCACGCGCTTCCAGATAGGGCTTGGGCACCCACAGCAGCAGTCGCTGCGATTCCGCACCCGCCACCGGGCGGGCGGTGACGTCGCGCCACTGACTGCGCCGGGCGTGTACGCGGCGAAGGCGCACGGACCAGTTCGGCCGGTACGACACCAAGGTCGCCCCGGCCCGGTTGTCCTCGACGTGGCCGCGCTCGGAGTCGGCGATGTGCGTGGTGGTGCGGCCCGACTGGTTGGCGACGCCCGAGATCCCGGCACCGATGCTCAGCAGGTGGGCGACCGGCGAGGGCAGGCCGACGCCGAAGTTCAGCGAGACGCCCAGTCGTGTGGCACCGGTGCTGCTGGACTCGCTCTGCACGTGCGCGCCGGTGGCGTACGTGGCGTTGACGGCCGCGGTCGCCCGGAAGGATCCGGGGTCGCCGCCGGCCGGCACCTGGTCCGGGCCGTCCACGGAACCAGCCGGGTTGGCCACCGGCGCCGGGTCCCGAGGGTCGAGCGTGACGAGTGCCTCGACCGGGCCGAGCGGCACCAGGAGGCCCTCCGGCCGGTACGCCTGTTCCCCGCTCAGCAAAAAGGGGTAGTTCGAGAGCAGCCGCTGCGGCAGCCGGTTCCAGACCTCCTCGGGAACGACGTGCCCGAGTTCGGTGGTCCAGGCGCGCAACTCGGCGACCACCTCGGCCAGATGCGGCAGGCCGGCCTTGGGCACGCCGATCGGGAGGATGTGCGGGTCGGCGGCCCGCGCCTCGAACGACATCCGGTCCGGTGAGGACTCGCCGCCCGGGGAGGGGGCGTGCGTGTCACTTTGGCCGTGGCCGCCCGGACGGTGCTGCGGGCGGTGGTCGTCCCTCCTGCCGGCGCCGGTGTCCCGATCGCCGTGCATGCCGGCGTCGGGCCCGTCGGCGCGGGCGGTGAGAGGCTCGGGCAGTACCACGGGGCCGGTGCGCCTTGCGGGCGGGAGCAGGGCAGGACCGGCCGGCTCGGTGCTGGCCTCGCCGCCGGGCGCGGTGGAGAGCGCCGCGGCGGTCTCCGTACCGGTGCCCGTGTCCGCCAGGCCGGCGCCCGGCCGCCAGGGGGCACCTTCGAGCGACTCCTCCAGCGGGCGGCCCGCGGCATCCTCCGCGTCCGGGTCGAAGCGCAGCAACCGCCCGCCGTCCCCGGCCCGCATGCGGCCCTCGTCCGGCAGCACCTCGACGCCGCCCCGGGCTCCCGTCACCGCCACGCCCAGCGTGGTGGCGAGCCGGTGCGCCACGGCATCGCCCCCGGGCATCATCAGCAGCACGGGAGGACGTTCGTCCGGGAGCATGGCGAGTGTCGCCGCCACCGTGTCGAGGCTCGCACGTCGGCTGTCGGGCAGCACGAACGCGTCGCCGTCGAGCCGGCCGTACAGCAACAGCACACCGGGCACGGTACGAGCCAGGCCCTGCACGCTCGCCGGGTCCAGGGCCGGGGCGCCGTCACGGTCGCCGGACAGCGAGACCGCGACCGGCCTGGTGCCGTACCAGTACACCGGCAGGCTGCCCGCGAGTTCCTCCAACGGCACGTGTACGCCCGGAGGGCGCCGCGTCGGCGCGTCGGCGTCGGTGGCCTCGGTCGCCTCGGTGGCGTCCCCCCCGTCGCGCGCGCCGGCGCCGGAGGGCGGCAGCAGGCCGAGGGCCCGCCGGTACTCGGGGATCAGCTGTTCAGGGTTGCTGATCCCCAAGCGGCGCAGGTCAGTAGTGGCCAGGTAGAGCCTGAGGCCGGCACCGGTGATGCCCGGGGGCGGCTCGGCGGGGCCCACGGCCGCCGGGCCGGCGCCTAGGGGGTACCGGGCCTCGTAGGCGTCGGCGTACTCCTGCCAGGCTGCCTCCAGGGTGCCCAGGGTGCGGTCCGCCTGCTTGCCCTTGCCCTTGCCGGCGCTCGGCGTCGGCGCGCCACCGTCCCCGTCGTCGCCCGTGCGGTGGGCGGCGTCACGCAACCGGTCCGCCCAGCCGGCGGGCAGCGGCGGTGGCGCGACGGCCGTCGGCGGCTCCCCTCCGGAATCCCGGCCCGCCCCCGAGGCGGTCGTTGCCGAGCGCGACACCTGACCGGTGACGGGACGCGCAGCTGACGCCGAGTCCGAACCGGCAAAGCCGGCGGGCGCCGCCGAAGCGGACTCAAGGCGCCCCGCCCCTACAGGCCGGCCAGCGCCTCCCGACCCGCCGGTGCCCCGCGGACCATCCGGCCGGAGCTGCTCCTCCGGGCCCAACCCGCCGGGCAGATAACCCCGCTCCGGCCTGGGACGGCCCTGCGCCAACTGCTGGGACAGCACCTCCGCCCGGTCCATGTCACCATGGGCCCGCAACTCCGCCGCGACCGCGTACACCGCCAGATGCCCCGCATCGAGTGCCTCGCAAGTCGGGTCGGCCGCCACCTGGAACTCGTCCAGCCGCTGATGCGTCCGGACTATGTTGAGCGCTGTCGAGACGTCGGCGGCCACCGGCCGGTTCGCGGACCACGCCGCGGCCACCTCCGCGCGCAGCCTGCCCAGATCGGGCACGGCCGGTCCGGTCGTGGTCGCGGCAACCGCCTCCGGCTTCGTGCGGCCCTCGCCTGCCCGGCTGCCCGGATCGGCGGAGGCCGTGGTCAGCGGACGGCTCGCAGCCGGAGCGGAGGGCGCGGCGGGGCGACTCGTCCACGAGGCAGCGACGGGGGTTGGGGAGTTCGTCTCCGCAGGCTCCGGGGCGGCTGTGGCCTTTCCTGCCGTGGTCAAGGCGGCTGTCGCCGCGCGGCCGGTGGACACGGCGGGAGACCCCGCCCCGGTCGTCACCGAAGACCTGGGGGGAGGAGGGGCATCCGCCGACATCGGGTCCGCCGGCTCGACCGACTCGGCCGATGGTTTCGGCGCAGCGGAGGTAGCCGGAGTGGTGGTGGATGTGGGCGGTTGGTTCGTTTCGGGCCCGGGGGTGTTCCGCGGGGCTGTCCTCCCGGCCGGGGGTGCTGTCTCAGGGCCGCCGCCCGCACCGGCGGCCGCGCTTGTGGGGCGGCCTGTCTGCACGGACGTGGTGCCCGCGCGTTCCGGCTCCGGTGCCAGTAGGGAGCTCGCGGCCGGAGTGGTGCGGTTCCTCACCGTGGTCTGGGCCGGGTCCGTGCTTCCGGCGGCGATGACGGTGCCGTTGCCGTCCGTGCCCACGGCCGTGGTGGCCTCGTCGGTGCCGTCCCTGGTGTCACCGTCCGCTGTGCCGTCGATGTGGTGCCCGCCGGGGGCGGCTGTCGTCCGGCCTGCCTCCACCGGGTGTCCGGGCCGCGCACCCGAAACCGTGTCCACTGCCTGCGGGACACCGGCGGAAGCCACCGCGGGATGCACGACACCCGAGGCCACGGCCGGCCCGTCCACGGACACCTGTCCCGTTCCTGAACCCGGGACGGTGACACCACCCGGCCCAAACGGACCACCCGGACCGTCCAGGTTGTCCAGGTTGTCCAGTGCGTCCAGGTGGTTCAGCTCACCCGGCGCGCCGCCTGGTGTCCCGCCTGGGTCCCGGTCTGCCGTGCTCCGGTCACCACTGGAACCGGCTCGAGTCGTCCCGCCGGTGTTCCCGGCGCCCGGGGGGTTCGCCGCACCGTGGGGCACAGTTCCCTTCGTCTTCTCCACCGCTCCCAGCACGCCGGAGTGCAGCATGCCTTCGCTGAGTTCGCTGAGGCCGGACGTCCAG
>NZ_JBEXLP010000154.1:0-9224 GCF_040610035.1 Streptomyces sp. NPDC004542 | reverse complement strand
TCCGTAACCGGCGCCCGCCCCCCCCCCGACCCCCCGCGGACCGTCCGCCGGCCGGCGCCTCACAGCGCCCGTGGGGGGCGCCGCCACACGCGCAGGCCCACGGCCGCGACGAGCAGGACCGCGCAGCACGCGAACACCAGGCCGGCGTCGCGTACGCCCAGGCTCACCGCGAGGGCGCCCACCCCGACGACCGGCAGCGAGATCCCCACGTAGGCGACGACGAAGAACGCCGAGACGGTGGCGCTCCGGTGCTCCTGGGGGGCCGCGGAACTCACGGCGGTCAGACCGGCACGGAAGGCCATGCCCTGCCCCACGCCCCCCGTCGCCGCCCCCACCAGCAGTACCGGCAGGGACGCCAGGAGCAGCGAGACGCCGACGAGGAGGAGGCCGGCGACGAGTACCAGACAGCCCCACGGCAGGGCTCTGCGGGCGCCGACGCGTCCCATGAGCAGTTGTCCGCAGGTGGAGGCGGAGAACACGCAGAAGACGACGGCGCCGGTCACCGCCAGGTTGCGCTCGCCCAGGGTCTGGGCGAGGAAGGCGGGGGCGACGGCCGTGAACAGGCCGAGCAGGGAGAAACCCGCGAAGGCGGCGAGGGCACTGGACGGGAAGACGTCCCGCACCTCGGGGGGCACCGTCATGCCCTGCGCACGCAGCGCAGGCCTGGGGCCATGGTGGCGTACCGTCTCGGGCAGCAGCCAGGTGACCGCCATGGCGGCCGCCAGCAACCCGAGATGGACGACGAAGGGCAGCTCGAGCGGCCAGGGCGCGTACTGGGCCAGGAAGCCGGAGAGCAGGGGGCCGAGGCCGAGACCGCCCATGTTGGCCGCGGTGGCCGCCAGTCCGCCCCGGGCGCGGCGTCCCGGCGGTGCCAGGTCGAGGACGGTCACGGTGCCCGTGCCGCTCAACAGCCCCGCGGAGAAGCCCGACAGCACCCGGCCGGCGTACAGCAGCGGCAGTCCGCCCTCGAACAGGAAGCAGAGCGCGCTGAGCACGGACAGCCCGAGCGCGGACAGCAGTACCGGGCGCCGCCCCAGCACGTCGGAGAAGCCGCCGGCGATGAGCAGCGCGGTGATGACGCCCACCGCGTAGACGGCGAACACCACCGTCACGATCAGTTCGGAGAACCCGATCCGCTCCCGGTACAGCCCGTAGAGCGGCGTGGGCAGGGTGGTGCCCATCATGCCGACGGCGAAGACGCCGGCCGCGCACTTGTACCCCGGCCGGCCGCCCCGGCGCCGGCGCTCGGCATCACTTCTGATCACACCTCACCATAGGCGTCGGGCCGCCGGGGGCGTGTCACTCGCGGTCCGAGGCGGGCCAGACGTAGGGCAGGTCGTCCGGCACCCCGGGGAACAACGCCGCATACGTGGCCGGGTCCTTGCGCAGCAGCGCCGAGCGGTGGCTGCGGTGCACGGCGTCGTCACCGAGCCAGCAGGGCAGTTCCCCGGCGGCGGCCAGCTCGTCCTGCCCGCGCACCGGCGCTCCGGGACGGACCGCGGCGAGATCGGCGACGAGGGTGGCCGCACAGCTGTCCTGGTGGCCCCGCTCGCGCCAGACGCGGCAGACCTCCAGGCCGTAGCGGACCAGCGCCTCCTCGTAGCCGGTCCACATCCGTACGGCGGGGTGCCGGCGCCAGCCGTACCCCCGCACGGTCAGCCCGCGCAGCACCTGCAGCGCCTCGACCCGCTGCTTGCCGAGCCGCCGGCGGTCCAGCGCCCGCGCCGACTCGGCGAAGTCGGCGTAGGGCACAAACGTCTGCATACGGGCTCCCTGCTCCGGTGTCCCCGCAACCACCTTGCCCGTGCTGCGGCGGCCGGGCATCTCCTGAGCCGGCCGGGGCGTGACCCCGGCCCTGTGCGTGCTCCCGGGTGGAATTTCCCCCTTCCGGTCCGGCAGCGGTGTGATGTTTCGCACCGGAACGGAATGAACCATTCCGAATGGGCAACGTTCCCTCTCATGCCCCGCGTCAACCTCCCCCAGCAGGTGACTCCATGACGACGGCGACCACGGCGCCCCGAACGCCGGCCGCCACCGCCGCGGCCACCGCACCCGGTGGGCAGACCCCACCGTCCTCCTCGATGCCCTCACTGCCCTCCCTCACCGGGCTGCGCTGGATGGCCGCGCTGCTGGTCTTCGGACTGCACGTGCACAACTTCCGCTACTTCGGCGGGACCGGCGGCCGGATCGTGACGTGGGCGTTCGGGGCCGGGGCCAGTGGGGTGTCCTTCTTCTTCGTCCTGTCCGGATTCGTACTGACGTGGTCCGCACGCCCGAACGACCGGGCGCTCGGCTTCTGGTGGCGGCGGATCGCCCGCGTCTACCCGGTGCACCTGGTCACGGTGGCGATCGCGCTGCTCATGACGTACACGCCGCCGCATCTGCCGAGGCCGACGCTGCGTCAGGGACTGGCCGACGTAGTGCTGGTGCACTCGTGGTGGCGCCCGTGGTGGCAGACCCTGGACCCGGTCAGCTGGTCCCTCGCCTGCGAAGCCTTCTTCTACGCCGCCTTCCCGCTGCTGGCCCTCCTGCTGCGCCGTCTCGGCGCCCGCGGATCGGCGGTCCTCGCCGGGGTGTCGGTGCTGGCGGTACTGGTGCTCGCCCACACCGAGTCACACCACTGGTTCAGCCAGCCGATCAGTTCCTTCCCCGCCGCCCGCCTGCCCGAGTTCGTCCTCGGCACCGCGACCGCGCGGCTGGTGCTCCTCGACCGGTGGCGCGGGCCCGGCCTGGAGGCCTCCCTGGCGCTGGCGGTCATCGGCTACTTCCTCGTGCCGCAGGTCACCGCCGGCTATCCGGCCACCACCTGTACCGTCATCGGCTTCGCCCTGCTCATCCCGGCGGCGGCCGTCGCCGACCTGCACGGCCTGCCGTCGCTGTGGCGGCGCCGGCGGCTGGTACGGCTGGGGGAACTGTCGTTCGCCTTCTACATGGTTCACCTGCTGGTGATCCGGGCGGGCACCACTCTCCTCGGCAGGTCCCCGCGGTTCGGCCTGCCGACGGCCCTGGCCGTCACCGCCGTGGTGTTCACCGTGTCCCTGGCCCTGTCCTGGGTCCTGTACGAGGCGGTCGAGCGGCCCGCGCGGCGGCTGCTGCTGCGCGGGTGCCGTTCCGCCGCGGCCCGGCGGGCGGCCCCGGACACCCGGTCACCGTCCCCGTCGTCCGCGGCGGCCGGCTGAATCACCCGGCCGGACCGCTCAGCCCCGTCCACGCCCCTGGCCCAGGCGCGCCAGCACGGCACGCGCCATGGCTTCCTCACCGCTCGCGTTCGGATGCGCCGGGGCGGCGGGCGAGGCCGGCTGGAGCGGTTCGATCCAGCGGTCCCCGGGTGCCTTGCACATGTCGTGACCGCGCGTGGGGCCGTAGGTGTCGACGTACTCGGCATGGTTCCACGCGGCCACCAGGCGCAGCATCAGGTTCAGCCGTTCGCCGGTGTCCCGCAGATAGGGGAAGTCCTTCGCCCCGAACGGGACGGAGGGGTAACAGCCACTGCCGTCGTCGGGAAGGAGATCCGGGTAGCCGACGACGAGCACCCGCGCGTGCGGGGCCCTGGCGTGCACGGCCCGCAGCACACGGTCGATCTTCGGGGCGGTCCGCACGATGGTCACCGCCAGCCGGTCGACGCCCGAGGAGTCGTAGTAGCGTTCGCACGGGTTCCCCGCCGGATCCTGGGAGCCGAGGCGGGCACAGGTCTGGATGATCGAGCCGAAGCCGATGTCGTTGCCGCCGATCTGGACCGTCACCAGGTCGGTGTCCCGTCGCACCGCGTTCAGCTGCGGGGCGTTGGAGCCCTGTGCCTTCCACATCTCCTCGGTCGTCGCCCCGCTGCAGCTGACGTCCTTGAACGCCGTCACGCGTCGCTCCGCCGCCACGATCGAGGGGTAGTTGTGGTCGGAGCGCGCGCACTCCGCGTCCACCTGCCGGGGTATCAGGGGACCCGAGGTGTAGGAGTCGCCGAGTGACACGTAGTGCGTGTCACGACCGTGTCCGCCGACCGCGCTCGCGGCGGCGGGTGTTGTCGAGGCCGCGGCGAGGGCACACCCGCCCAGTGCCGCCCCCCACGCCACCGCCCGCCGCCGTCGCGACGCCCCGCCCGGATGTGTGCCGTCCGCCATCGAGTTCCTCCCCTGGTGCCTTCGCACGTTCGACGGGGCTTGTATACCGTCCGGTAGGTCCGCGAAGCCAGAGGCGGGATCCGACTATTGAGTTCTGGTCAGCACGTCAGCTCACTTCCGGGCCACCACGCGCAAGGTCCGCACCGAGGGGTCGGCGGCGTCGGGGATCAGTACGCCGTGTTCGACGCCGCTGCGCAGATAGCCGAGGATCTCGCCGGTGATCACCTCTCCGGCGGCCACCACGGGCACGCCCACTGGGCCGGCGCCTGCCGGAGGCCTCGCACGTGCAGGGCATCATCACCCACGGCGGCACGGCCACGAACATCGTTCCCGCATACGCCGAGGGGCGGTTCGGGCTGCGGGCGGCCACCGGCCGGGCCCTGGTGGCGCACTCCAACCCGGCCATGGCGGAACTGATCCCGCTCGCCGAGGCCTCCAAGGCCCGGGCGCACGAGGACGCCGCCGGCAAGGGCAAGGAGGCCGCGCTGAAGGCGGCCGCCTGACGTCCGGCCCGGCCGCCCCGGCGCCTCAGGGTGTGTCGCCGTGCCAGTCGTACCGTGTGCCGTCGTGCGGCCGGGGCGCGTAGAGGCTGCGGCCGCCCGGGCCGTAACGGCCTATTTCGGTCACGAGTGCCACCGGCTCGCCCGGTGCGCGGCCGGGGCGGCCGGGGCGGTCGGTGATGTCGAGCAGCAGGCCGTCCAGCGGCCCGCCCACGAGCTGGGCGTAGGTGTGGTCGGGCCGGGGGCCGGCGTCGTCGTGGTCGGCCCCGTACACCCGGCCGCGCATGAACTCCTGCTCATCCATGCCGGGCAGCCTCGCACCCGCCACTGACAACCGCGGCGGGCGGGGCGCCCTGCCTCCTCTCCCCTCGCCCGGCTCGCCTACCTCGCCCGGGCGGCAGCGGGGGCCGTGGTGGGTCCGGAGAAGGCCTTGTCGAGCGCCTCCCAGCCCCGCCACGCCATGTCCACGACCCGCTGCGGCACCGACGCGGCCGGTGCCTCGGGCCGGCCGTTCGACCGCCACCACCGCAGCACGACCCGTTCCACCCCCGGCAGCGCCCGCTGCCCGGTCACCGCGAGGGCGATGGCCACGAGCACACCCGTCCAGGCGACCGGGCCGAGGGGGGTACAGCCGAAGAGGTGGCTGACGGCGGGGGTCTGGACCAGCACCACGAGGGCCGCCGCGGAGCCGAGCGCCGTGACCCGCACCAGCGGGCTGTCCCGGCGGTCGGCGAGGGTCTGGGCCAGCTGGGTGCCGACCACGGCGCACAGGGCCATGGTGGTGGAGCGACGGGCCGTGCCCGGGGTGAAGCGGCCGATCAGCCAGGCGGTGGTCGCACCCAGGCAGGTGGTCAGGGCGCGGTGCCGGATCTGCCGGATCAGCGGCCTGCCGAGCAGGGACGTGACGAGCTGCTCGTCGGGCGCCGCCGTCCGGTCCTCCTCTCGTTCCTCCTCGTGCGGGGTGACCGCCACGGCCATCGCCGGGAACAGGTCCGTGAAGAGGTTCACCAGCAGCATCTGGCGGGTGGAGAGCGGGGCCACCCCGGCCAGCAGGGTGCCGAGGATGCCGAAACCCACCTCGCCCGCGTTGCCGCCGATCAGAATGGCGATGGCGTCGGCGACGCAGCGCCACAGCGCCCGGCCCTCGGCCACCGCTTCGGTCAGCACGGCGAGGTCGCCGTAGGTCAGGACGATGTCGGCGGCGTTGCGCGCCGCGGCCGAACCGCGCGCCTTGATGCCGACGCCGATGTCGGCGGCGCGGATCGCCGCGGCGTCGTTGGCACCGTCGCCGACCATGCCGACCACCCGGCCCGCGTCCCGCAGCGCTTCGATGACCAGCAGCTTCTGCTCGGGGGCGACCCGGGCGACGACATCCGCGTCCCGCAGGATCCGGGCCCGCCGCGAACGGTCGGCCTCGGCCAGCTCGTCGCCGGTGACGACCGACGTGTCCGCGGGCCAGCCCAGCTCGATCGCGATCGCCCGGGCGGTCTGTGGGTGGTCGCCGGTGAGCATCACCGGCCGGACGCCGGTCTGCCACAGTTCCCGGACCAGCGCGCGGGAGTTCTCCCTGGGCACGTCGGACAGAGCCAGCAGGCCCGTGAAGCGGAGCCCCTCCAGCGCTTGGTCGAGAGCCTCCTCGTCGTCCTCGTCCGCCGCCAGCGGGCGGTGGCCCACCGCCAGCACCCGCAGCGCCTCGCCGGTCAGCGCGTGGGCCGCCGCCAAGGCCTCGGGGGGCAGGTCGGCACAGGCCGGCAGCACGGTCTCCGGCGCGCCCTTGACCACCAGCACGCGGGCCCCGTCCGCGCCGTGGCCCACGGCCGCGGCGTAACCGCGTCCGGTCTCGAAGGGGCGGCCCTCGGTCTGCACCCAGTCCGGGTCGGGCCCGGCCGCGTCCAGCACCGCCTCGTCGGTCGCGTGGGCGGGCTTGTCCTCCCCGTTCCCGTTCACCCGGGGGCAGGCCCGCGCGGCGATCCGTACGGTCTCGGCGGACTGGGGGCTCGTGGCCGGACGGATCGTGCCCCGGGGGTCGGCCACCCGTACCAGGCGCAGCCGGTTCTCGGTGAGCGTGCCGGTCTTGTCGAAGCAGAGCGTGTCCATGCGGCCCAGCGCCTCCAGCGTGCGCGGGGTCCGGACCAGGACACCCCGCCGGCTGAGCCGCCGGGCGGCGGCGAGCTGGGCCACCGTGGCCACCAGCGGCAGGCCCTCGGGGACGGCGGCGACGGCCACCGCGACCCCGCCGCTGACCGCCCGGCGGATCGGGGCGCCGCGCAGCAGGGACAGCCCGGTGACCGCGGCGCCGCCCGCGAGCGTCAGGGGCAGCGCCTTGCGGGTGATCTCCTGGAGCCTGGCCTGCACCCCGCCGGCCGGTGGCTTGCGGGCCGCGAGGTGGACGGCCCGGGCCGCCTCGGTACGGTCACCGGTGTGGACCACGACCGCCTGGGCGTGTCCGGCCACCACGGTCGTCCCTTCGAAGACCATGGACAGGCGGTCGGCGACGGCGGCGTGGGGGGTGGGTTCGGTGCGCTTGTCCACCGGCAGGGACTCGCCGGTCAGCGCGGACTCGTCCACCTCCAGCCCGTCCTCCCACACCAGCCGGGCGTCGGCGGGCACCACGTCGTCGGCGGTGAGCTCGATGACGTCGCCGGGACGCAGTTCGGCGGCGTCCACGGTCCGCGGCTCGTCCGGCGGCCGAGCCGCCTCCTCCTGCCCGGGCCGCCGGGCGGGACGGCTGAGGCGCGCCTTCTGCTTCTGTTCGGCCAGCAGCCCGGACAGGGCGCGCTCCGCCCGCAGCCGCTGGACACCGCCGATCGTGGCGTTCAGGTCGAGCGCCCCGACGACCAGCATGGCGTCCACGGCGGAGCCGAGGATCGCCGAAGCGGCGGAACCGACCGCGAGCACCGGGGTGAGCGGATCGTCGAGTTCCCCCCGTACCGCCCGGCCGAGCTGCAGCGCCCAGCGCGCCGGTGCCGACGCGGGGCCGAGCACCGGGTGCTCGCGGGCGGCCTCCGCGAGGCCGCGTACCCGGGCGGCCCTCCGCTCGCCGGGGGTGGGCTCCGGCGGGATCTCCCGCGCCAGCCGCTCGTGGACCTCCTCGACCTCCAGGGCGTGCCACGCGATGCGCGGCCGGGGACGCGGAGGCGGGGCCGTGCCCACGCGGAGGGCCGCGTACGCTCCGCTGAGCAGCGCGGCGGCGGCGCCCGCGTCGACCGGGGCGTGCCGCAGGCCGGGCAGCGCCGAGCCCTTGGGCTTCTTCCGGGACTCGCCGATGGCCACCAGCAGACCGGACAGGACGGCACTGGAGCGGGCCAGTGTCTGCGACCTGCGGCCCACCGCCCGGGCGGCCGGTACGGCGGTCAGCAGCCGCCAGACATCGGCCAGACCGTGGGCGGCCAGCAGGTCCGCACCCCAGACGACGGCCCCGTCGCGGTCGGTGAGGGAGACGGCCACATCGCCGCCGAGCAGTCCGGCGAGCACGTCGGTCTGGTGCAGGGAGGTGGGCCGGGCGACCGTGATGACGGTGTCGCCCCGCTCGCGCAGCTCGCGCACCACCTCGTTCCACGGCCGGCCGCCCTCGACCACCCGGTCGGCGAGTCCGGCGAGGTCGCTGAGGGCGGGGTCCTCGGTCATCACCACGTTCAGCCTGGCGTGCCGCGCCGCGTCGAGCACGGCCTCGCCCCACGGGTCCGGGCCGCCGTCGGGTGCGCGCAGTGCCCCGGCGTGCAGCACGAGGGTGTGCGCGGTCTCCAGCTCCCGCAGCCGCGCGGTCTCCCGCACCAGCACGCCCTGCCGGGCCAGGGCTGCGCTGAGGACGGCGTGGAAGGCGCCGGGGCCGTAGCGGGCGGCCTTGGGCGAGCCCGCCAGCACTGCCTCGGCCGCCTCATTGGCGTCGTGTTTGACCAGTTCCGTCACCACGGCTCCGAGCACGCTGCCGATGGAGGCGTGGGCGGCGTACTCCTGGTACGGGACGGTCCGCAGCGGTGGGCGCGGGCAGTGGTCGGCGGGCACGCTCACCCGCCCGGGCCCGGAGAGCAGGTCGTGGGCGACGTCGAACGCCGCGGCGCGCGCCACGCGTTCCGCGAGCTGGCAGGAGCGCAGCGCCCCGTCCAGCACCAGGGCGGTCGGCGAGCGGTCGGCGGCGTGGGTGGCCGCGTTGGCCGCGGCGAGCACCAGGTCCATGCGGGCCACGCCCACACTGCTCGCCAGCCAGGCGCGGAAGCGCGGGTTCTCGCGCAGCAGCGTGACCCCGGCGGTCACCGCCCGGGCCGAGCGGGGCAGTGGCACCGAGGAAACGGTGAACCCGATGACGGCGCCGACGACGTCGACCGCCAGGGCCGCCGCCGTGAGCCGTACGCCCCCCGGGTCGCCGGGGTGGGCGTACTCCTCCGGCTCGTCGTCCATGAAGACCAGGCCATGGCGTTCGGCGAGCCCGGCGGCGTGTTCGACCACCCCGTCGGTGAGTTCCTCCCCGGCCGCCGTGACCACCAGCCGGCCCAGCCCGCCGTCCCAGTACGCGACCTCGACCTCGACGCCCAGCAAGGCACCCTTCCCCTCATCGTGCTGGCTCAACTGGTGCTGGGAAGCTCCACCTACGCGATGGCCGTCGCACTGA
>NZ_JBEXLP010000153.1:0-9255 GCF_040610035.1 Streptomyces sp. NPDC004542 | reverse complement strand
AGGGCGTCGGGCTTGCGCCGCAGCAGCTGCGCCATGGCCTCGGCGACGAGCTCGCCTCCCGCCTCCGCGTCCGCGACGATGACGACTTCCACGCTACCGCTGCCCGTCGGCGAACACGGCCGCCACTTCGGGGATGCGGTCGATGTACCCGTCCAGGAGCTGACGGCCGACGGTGACCGAATCGACGAGGGGGTGGAGGGAGAACGCCTTGACGGCGTCGGCGCGGGAACCGGTGACGGCCGCGCTGACGGTGAGCCGCTCCACCGCCTTCACCTGCTGCATCAGGCCGGCCTGGTGCAGGTCGGGCTGGGTGACGGTGAGCGGGTGGACGCCGTTGGCGTCGACGGTCACCGGGACTTCGACGACCGCGTCGTGGGGGAGGGCGGACACGGTGGTGCCGTTGCGCACGTTGAGGATCATCGTCGCGCGCTCGTTGCGGCTGATCGCGGCCATCACCGCGAGGGCGACGCCCGCGTAGCCCTGGTGCGCGGGGTCGGGCTGGAAGTCCGCGTCGGCCTCGGCCTCTCCCTGGACGGCTCCCTTGGCCTCGGCCATGTAGGTGGCGCTGCGGTGGGCGACGGTCTCGCGCCACAGCCGCACGGCCGAGCCCCCGGCGGCGTCGGTCACCCGCTGGTAGAACTCCCGCTGCTGGCGGGCGAGGAACTCGCCGCGGGTCTGCGGGGCGTCGAGGATGGAGCGCACGGCGTCCCGGTTGAAGTAGTAGTAGTACAGGTACTCGTTGGGGATCACCCCGAGGTCGCGCAGCCACTGGGTACCGAAGACCACGCCCTCCTCGAGACTGCCGAGGCGTTCGTCCGCGAGCAGGCGGGGCAGCACGTCCTCGCCGTTGTGCAGGACCCGGCGCATCCAGCCGAGGTGGTTGAGGCCGACGTAGTCGAACTGGGCCCGGGACGGGTCGAGGCCGAGCGTCGTGGCGATCCGGCGGCCCAGGCCCGAGGGGGTGTCGCAGATGCCGAGGACGCGGTCGCCGAGGACGCTCTGCATCGCTTCGGTGATCATCCCGGCGGGGTTGGTGAAGTTGATGACGTACGCGTCGGGCGCGAGTCGGCGCACGCGGTGCGCGATGTCGAGCATGACCGGGATCGTGCGCAGGCCGTAGGCGAGGCCGCCCGGGCCCGTCGTCTCCTGGCCGAGGACGTTCAGGTCCAGGGCGACCCGCTCGTCGCACATGCGGCCCGCGAGCCCGCCCACCCGGATGGCCGCGAACACGAAGTCGCTGCCCTCCAGGGCTTCGTCGAGCGACGTCGAGACCGTCACCCTGGGGGCGTCGGGGAAGCCGTCGGCGAACCCGGCGAGCACCTCGGCCATCGCCTTGAGGCGGGCCGGATCGGTGTCGTACAGCCAGACGTCGTCGATACGGGGGGTGCCCTGGTCGTGCAGCAGGGCCTGGTAGACGTACGGCACGCGGAATCCGCCGCCGCCGAGGACGGTCAACTTCATGCGACTATCACCTTTCCACCCGCCTCTTGGCAGAGCTGGAGTGTGTGGGGATCGGCACCGCCGGTGGTGATCAGGACGTCGATGTCCGACAGCGGGCACACGCGCAGCGATCCGGTGCCCGGGAACTTGGTCTCGGCGGCGACCAGGACGACCTGTCCGGCCGTCTCGATCATGGCCTGCTTCAGGGGAGCCTCGACCGCCATGTTGTCCACGACATGACCGCTCGGGCGCACCCCGGTGCAGCTGAGGAAGAGCAGGTCGGCGCTGACCTGGCGCAGTGCCTGTTCGGTCAGGGAGCCGACCAGGGACTGGTAGTTGCGGCGCAGCACGCCGCCCAGTATCACCAGACGCACGGCGTCGTCGTGGCGCAGTTCGTCGAGCACCGCCAGGCTGCTGGTGATGACCGTGACGGGGCGCCCGCGCAGTCGCCGGGCGATCGCCTGGGGTGTGGTTCCGATGTCCAGGACGACCACGCTGTTGTCCTCGACGAGCTTCACGGCCTCCTCCGCGATGGCCTCCTTCAGCGCCTGGTCGCGTGTGGCCACGACGTCGAAGGGCACCTCGCTCACCGGCTCCTGACCGGTGGAGTCCACGGCGGCGCGCGGGGACAGCGCCGCGCCACCGTAGGTGCGCACCAGTTCGCCGTTGCGGTCCAGCTCGATCAGGTCCCGGCGGATGGTGGACTCGCTGACCTGGAGCCGCTCGGCGAGCTCGCGCACCGAGGCCACTCCGGTGGTGCGGAGGGATTCCACGATCCTCGCGTGTCGTTTGCGTGAAGTCACGCAGTAACCCTACCGCCGAATGACTGACTTCAGTCATGAAGTCGTGGAGGGTCTGGTCGCTGTTGACTGACTCTTGTCATTTTGCGTGGATGGTGCTCATAGTTGAGCACTTCATGTGGCGGCACCCGACGGAGGCGGTATCCGTGCTCGATGTGCTCTTCTGCGCTGACGCTCCGCCGGACCCGCCGTCCGGGAGCCCACAGGCCGTCCGTCACCGGCCGCCCGGTTCCGGCCGCCCCTCGGGGTAGCGCCGCACCGCCAACGTTCCACCAGCCCAGGAGGACCACTCCATCACCGAGAGAACCCGAGGCCTGAGGGAGCGCCTGCTCAGGGCGCCGGCGAGGGCGCTCCCGTGCTGTCGGCGAGCCCGTCCAGCGCACGGGTGACCGCCGCGGCGGTGATGCCGTCGGCCCGGTTGTCGAACACCAGTCGGTGCCGGCTCACCCACAGGCACTCGTTGGCCCGCGCCTTGTTCCAGAAGGAGTCCCAGTCGGCGAGCTTGGAGAGGTCCCGCGCGTAACCGCGGGCGCGGACGCGTGCGCGGGCGGTGTCCGAGTCGACCTCGACCCGCACCACCACCGGTTCGACGGGGCGGGGCCAGGAGTGGCGCTCGGCCACTTCGTCGAGGTAGCCGGGACGGGAGAAGTACCGGCCGAACGGCGCGTCCAGGACGACCGGCCGGCCCAGCGCGAGGTTGTCGCGTGCCAGGTCCAGGATGGTCAGGTACTCCAGGTCCATCACCGCGGACTGGTAGTAGGGGTTGAGGTCCCGCTCGGCCCGGTCGGTGCCGGCGAGCTCCAGGAGCGCCTCGGTGAGGCGGGTGCAGACCGTGTCCTTGTCGATGTAGGCGGCGCCGGCCTGCCGGGCGAGCAGCCGGGCGACGGTGCTCTTCCCCGATCCGGCCGGCCCGATCACGAAGTAGGCCCGTGGGATGGTCATGTGCGGCTCTCAGGTGAGGTGGGGGCCGGGGCGGTCGCTCGGGACCGCCCCGGCGCCGGGTCAGGCGGTCGCGGGCCTGCGGTCCTTGACGAAGAACAGGTAGGAGGAACCGCCGACGAGCAGCAGGACTCCGCCGACGAGGAACACGTAGTTGTAGCTGCCTCCGGTGGCGTCGAGGATGCTCCCGGTGACGATCGGGGCCAGCGTCGCGCCCAGGAAGCCGCCGAAGTTCTGGATGGCGCCCAGCGAGGCCACGTGGTGCGGCTCGGCGACGTCGGAGGCCAGGGTCCACAGGCAGCCGATGGGCACCTGCGCGGCGAAGTAGCCCACCGACAGCAGCACCATCGCGAGGGGGGTGCTGTCCACGTAGGCCACGGGCAGCACGGCGGCGGCCGCCAGGGCCGCGCCGCCGGCGATCGGGATCTTGCGCGAGGTGACGGGGGAGACTCCCCGCTTGATCAGGCGCCCGGAGAGGAAGCCGCCGGTGAGCACACCGACGATGCCGCAGAGGAACGGCAGCGAGGCCAGCCAGCCGGTGGCGGCGAGACTGAATCCGCGCGAGGTCTCCAGGTAGCTGGGCAGCCAGGTGAGGTAGACCCACACCGTGTAGAAGATGCCGAAGGCGCCGACGATCATGAAGTAGGTGTTGCGCTGCCGGAACAGCTGTCCCCAACCGGCGTTCCGCGTGCCGGAGGGCGCCGGGGTCTCGGTCTCCGCCCCCTTGATGGCCACCTGCTCGCGCAGCGTGGGGTCACGGTAGACACGCAGCCACACGAGCACGATGACCAGTCCCAGCGCGCCGATGGTGACGAACATGCCGCGCCAGCCCAGCAGCAGCATGAGCGAGGTGAGCAGGGGCGGGGCGATGGCGTTGGCGATCTGCGAGCCGGTGTTGACGACCGAGATCGGCAGTGCGCGCTCGTCCTGGGCGAACCACCTCTGGTTGACCTTCAGGCCGGAGGTGAAGAACGGGGCCTCGGAGACGCCCAGGGCGACCCTGGCCGCGTACAGGGCGCCGTACGAGCCGGCGGTCGCGGAGACCACCGACACCAGTGACCACAGCCCGGCCGCCCAGGCGTACATGCGCTTCGGGCCGAAGCGGTCGACGAGGTAGCCGGCCGGGAGGTTGGCCAGGGCGTAGGGCCAGGCGAACGCCGCGAGCAGCAGTCCCATCTGGGTGGAGCTCAGACCGAACTCCTTCGCGATGGTCGTGTTGGCCACGCTCAGGTTGGAGCGGTCGAGGTAGTTGACGACACCGCCGATCACGAGGAGGGCGACCAGCACCCAGCGGATCCGGAGCCTCGGTGGCGTGCCCGTGTCGCGTGTCTCTGGGACCTGGACGCCGAAGAGCGGTTGGGACATGGGAATCTCCTGGAGTATCACCACAAGGGTTGTGGAGGGGGACGAAATACCACAAGGGGGGAGTGGGGTGCGGCATACCGCGAAGGGGGAGCGGGTGCGGTACGCCGCAAGGGGGGTGCGGCGGAGGTGGGAGGGGTGTCAGGCCCGGGCTTCCTCGATGGCCCGCAGAACGGTCCGGGCGGCCTCGGTCACCCGGCGGTAGTCGCCGTCGGGCCGGGCGGCCTTCGTCACGAAGCTGCCGACGCCGACCGCGACGACACCGGCGTCGAACCAGGCCTTCACGTTGTCGGGCGAGACGCCGCCCGCAGGCATGAGCGGTGCCTGGGGGAGTGGGGCGGCGACGGTCCGCACGTACTCGGGGCCCATGAACTCGGCGGGGAAGAGCTTCACGATGTCGGCGCCCGCCTGCATCGTGTCGACGATCTCCGAGGGTGTGAAGGCGCCGCTGACCGTGACGGCCTGGTAGCGGTTGGCCGTCTCGATCATCGCCGGGTTGAGGTTGGGGCTCACCAGCAGTCCGGCCCCGGCGGAGATGCAGGCGTGTGCCGCCTGGTCGTCCAGCACCGTCCCGGCGCCGACGACCACTCCGTCCCGGCCGTAGCGCTCGGCGAGCCGTGAGATGACATCCAGCGCGCCCGGCACCGAGAGCGTGATCTCCAGTGCCCGCACACCGCCTTCGATCGCCGCCTCCGACACGGCGAGGGCCTCTTCCGCGCTGTCCAGGCGGACGATCAGAAGGGCTCCCGTGCGGACGATCGCGTCAAGGGATTGAAACTTTGTTACCATGGCGGAACACGCTAGAACATTGATTCACATCTTGTCACTACCTGGAAACCGGGAAGTTAACCTGATCTTCATCAGCCCCGTCCCGGAGGAGTCGTGATGAGCAGGGCACCGCTGATCCCCGAACAGCGCCACCAGGAACTCCTGCGCCTGCTGCGGAGCACGGGCGTGCTGAGCATCCGCGAGCTGACCGCGCGGCTGGACGTCTCCCACATGACCGTCCGCCGCGACATCGCCGCGCTGGAGAAGAGCGGGCAGGTCGTCTCGGTCCAGGGCGGTGTCAGGCTGACGGACTGGACCGGCCACGCCCCGCCGCGCGAGCGCGCGTCCCGGGCCGTGCTGGAACTCCCCCGCAAGCAGGCGATCGCGCGGACCGCGGCGGGCCTCGTCGAGGACGGCATGACCGTCTTCGTCGACGCGGGAACGACCTGCCAGGCGGTCGTTCCCTTCCTGGCGGTCCGCAAGGACCTCACCGTCGTCACCAACGACTTCCACGCCGCGATCGCGCTCTGCGGTCTCCCCGACGTCCGCTCGATTCACACGGGGGGTGAGATCGACGTGTCGAGCGGCTCGAGCAGCGGGCCGCTCGCCGCCCGGGCCGTCGGGGCGGTGAACATCGACCTTGGATTCCTGAGTACGGGATCGTGGGACCTGGCCCGCGGTGTGACCAGCCCCTCGACCGACAAGGTGCTGCTCAAGCAGACCGTGATGCGAGCGGCTTCGTCGGTCGCCCTGCTCGCCGACAGCACGAAGTGGGGCATCGTGGAGAGGTTCAACGTGACGCCCCTGGGCGAACTCGACACCGTCGTGACCGACGACGGTCTGCCGCCGGGGGTCGTCGACCGCGTCACCGAGGAAGGGCCGACGGTGCTGCTGGCCGGCTGATCCGTCCTGGCCGGCGCTCCGGTCCCCGCGGTGCGAAGGCCCGGTCGGCGGGGCCGCGCCGAGGGGCGGCCGCGCCGACCGGGCGGTTTCTCCGGGTGGGCGGTTCTCCTGGTGGGCGCGTGCTTCAGCCGGCCGTCCTCGCGGCGTGCTGGGCGAGGAGCCGGGCCGTGGCCCGGTCCTGGTTGGAGGGGGTGTTGTCCCAGATGATCCGGTAGCCGTCGTAGTCCGGGTCTGTGCCGACTGACCCACCCGCCGCTGCCCGCCATGAGCCACGACGTGCACGGCTTCGGTGCCGATGTGGCCCGGACCCTGTTCGCGGTGATCGACGGAGCCGGCCCGGAGTCCCACCAGGTCCCCACGCCGGCCCTCACGCCACGGGGGTCCACCGGCCCGCCACCGAGACCGTAGCGGCAGGGGCGTCGCCTGCGGTCATCCGTGGGCATGCCCCGGCCGAGCCGCCGGAAGCCCGGCGCGGGAACGGAGTTCCACGGACAGCGCCTACCCTTGGGGAATGACCAGCAGCAGCGACCGGAGCCCCGCAGTGGACGTTCACACCCCCAAGAGCTATGAAATCCGCACCTACGGGTGCCAGATGAACGTCCACGACTCCGAGCGGTTGTCCGGGCTGCTCGAAGAGGCCGGTTACGTACGTGCCCCCGAGGGATCGGACGGCGACGCGGACGTGGTCGTCTTCAACACCTGTGCCGTGCGCGAGAACGCCGACAACCGGCTGTACGGCAACCTCGGCAGGCTCGCGCCCAGGAAGGCCTCGCGACCGGGCATGCAGATCGCGGTCGGCGGCTGCCTCGCGCAGAAGGACCGGGACACCATCGTGAAGAAGGCGCCCTGGGTGGACGTCGTCTTCGGCACGCACAACATCGGCAAGCTGCCGGTCCTGCTGGAACGCGCCCGCGTGCAGCAGGAGGCGCAGGTCGAGATCGCCGAGTCGCTGGAGGCCTTCCCCTCCACCCTGCCGACCCGGCGCGAGAGCGCCTACGCGGCCTGGGTGTCGATCTCCGTCGGATGCAACAACACCTGCACCTTCTGCATCGTCCCGGCCCTGCGCGGCAAGGAGAAGGACCGCCGCCCCGGCGACATCCTCGCCGAGGTCGAGGCCCTGGTCGCCGAGGGTGTCTGTGAGATCACGCTGCTCGGGCAGAACGTCAACGCCTACGGCTCCGACATCGGCGACCGCGAGGCCTTCAGCAAGCTGCTGCGGGCCTGCGGCACGATCGAGGGCCTGGAGCGCGTGCGCTTCACGTCCCCGCACCCGCGTGACTTCACCGACGACGTCATCGCGGCCATGGCCGAGACCCCGAACGTGATGCCGCAGCTGCACATGCCGCTGCAGTCCGGTTCGGACACCGTCCTGAAGGCGATGCGCCGGTCGTACCGGCAGGAGCGCTACCTCGGGATCATCGAGAAGGTGCGCGCCGCCATCCCGCACGCCGCGATCACCACCGACATCATCGTGGGCTTCCCCGGCGAGACCGAGGAGGACTTCGAGCAGACCCTGCACGTGGTGCGCGAGGCGCGGTTCGCACAGGCGTTCACTTTCCAGTACTCCAAGCGGCCCGGCACGCCTGCCGCGACCATGGACGACCAGATCCCCAAGGAGGTCGTCCAGGCGCGCTACGAGCGTCTCGTCGCGCTCCAGGAGGAGATCTCCTGGGCGGAGAACAAGAAGCAGGTCGGCCGCACCCTCGAGCTGATGGTCGCCGAGGGCGAGGGCCGCAAGGACGGCGCCACCCACCGGCTGTCCGGCCGCGCCCCGGACAACCGGCTGGTCCACTTCACCAAGCCGGAGCAGGAGGTGCGCCCCGGCGACGTGGTCACGGTCGAGATCACGTACGCCGCCCCGCACCACCTCCTCGCCGAGGGCCCCGTCCTCACGGTGCGTCCCACGCGCGCGGGGGACGCCTGGGAGAAGCGCAACGCCGCCGAGGCCGCCAAGCCGGAGGGTGTGATGCTCGGGCTGCCCAAGATCGGCGTGCCGGCGCCCCTGCCCGTCGCGGCGAGCGGCTGCGGCTGCGACTGACGCCGGGGTCGGCGTTACCCTGTCGACCATGCTTGTCGCCGCCGCACTCTGCCCCTGCCCGCCGTTGCTCGTGCCGGAGGTCGCCGCGGGAGCCGCACCCGAGCTGGACGCCGCGCGTACCGCGTGCGCGGACGCACTGGGTGTGCTCGCCGCCGCCCGCCCCGACCTGCTGGTGGTGGTCGGGCCCGCCGAGCGGAGCGGGCGTGGACCGCACCCGCAGGGCACCCCGGGTTCCTTCCGCGGCTTCGGCGTGGACCTCGACGTACGGCTCGGTCCCGGCGAGGGGGCGGCCGACGGCCGCGCGCTGCCGCCGTCGCTCGCCGTCGCCGCCTGGCTGCTGGAGCGCGTGGGCTGGGCGGACGCGCCGATCGAAGGGCTCGGCGTGGGGGAGCCCCTCGCGCCCGAGCGGTGTGTCGAGGCGGGCAGGGGGATCGGGGCGCGCGCCGCCCGCGTGGGGCTGCTGGTGATGGGCGACGGCAGCGCGTGCCGCACGCTCAAGGCGCCGGGCTACCTCGACGAGCGTGCCGCGCCCTTCGACGCCGAGGCAGCGCGGGCGCTGGGGTCGGCGGACGTGCCGGCGCTGAAGGCGCTGGATCCCGGGCTGGCGCACGAGCTCAAGGCGTCGGGCCGCGCCCCGTGGCAGGTCCTGGCGGGAGCGGCCGAGAACACGGCCCTGACGGGAACGCTGTTGTACGAGGACGCGCCGTACGGCGTGGGGTACGTGGTCGCGGCCTGGTCCTAGCGGGGCGGCCCCGACGGGGGCGGCGCGAACGGCGGACGGGGCGCTGCCGGTCAGGAAGGCGACGGTACGTCCGGTCCCGTGCCGGGCCCGTCGCCGCCCGCCCGGATGCCGTGCTCCCCTCGCGGGGTGCTCATGTGCGGCCGCCGTCGCCGGTCCCGTTGTCGGCGGCCTCCTCGGCGGACTGCTGCCTGGGGATCTCGGTGGCCTCGGCGGCCGCCGCCTGTCCGGTCCCGCCGGCGTCGGAGGGCACGGCCTCCGACCCC